>NZ_JBLHOE010000024.1:0-44359 GCF_047622445.1 Sulfurimonas sp. | reverse complement strand
AATGGTACAACAACAATGTTTTGTTATGACTTTTAAATACATGCTCACTCATTCCATATTGTACTGTATGGTTTCTTGAACTGTTGCCGACCGACCCAAGGGTACGGGGAAATCTTTTCGATTATAAGTCATTGATATTTTTATATATCAATGACTTATAATGAAGTTATTCTTAAATTGGCATATTAACTAATTTTAAATCTTATCTATCATATTAATTAATATATTATTTGAATCAAAAAAAAGGACAACTTTTATAAGTTGTCCTTAGAGAAATACTCATGAAATTTAAGAAAATTCATATTCCATTTCATGATCAGGTTGCTCTACTTCATCATCAAGTAAAGGATAACCATGATCTCTTAAAACTGATTTAAAAAGTTCTAAATGATCGTTATCTTTAATCTCAGCTGACACAGTATGAGGAGTACTTAAAAGATGTACTTTTACAGATGTAAATCCATTTATGTCGAGTGCTGTTCTAATAGTAACAGCACAACCTGCACTACTAAGATCTTTGAGCTTTAAAGTTTCTATCATTACTTTTTAGCCATAGCCTTAGTAACTGCTTGACCGATCTCGGCTGGAGATACAACAACTGTTACACCTGCCGCTTCTAATGCAGCCATTTTTTCAGCAGCAGTCCCAGCAGAACCAGAAACAATTGCACCTGCATGACCCATAGTTTTACCTTTAGGTGCAGTTTGACCTGCAATAAATGCAACAACAGGCTTAGTTATTTGTTCTTTAATTAGTTTAGCCGCTTGAATTTCAAGATCTCCACCAATTTCACCAATCATAACGATACATTCTGTATCTGGATCAGCTTCAAACATTGGAAGAAGTTGGTTGTATGAAAGACCAATAATTGGATCCCCACCAATACCAACCGCAGTAGTAATACCAAAACCTTCTTTAACAACTTGGTTTGCACCTTCATAAGTTAATGTACCAGACTTAGAAATAAGACCAACATTACCTTTTTTGAAAATAGCACCAGGCATAATTCCGATTTTACACTCTTCTGCAGTGATAATACCAGGACAGTTTGGCCCAAGTGTTTTCATACCGTGCTTTGTTGCATGAGCTTTAGCCATTTGCATGTCTTTAACCGGAGCACCTTCTGTAATAATAACAGCAAGATCAATCCCAGCTTCAGCAGCTTCCATAACAGCATCACCAACAAAAGCAGGTGGAACAAAAATCATAGAAACAGTAGCACCAGTAGTAGCAACAGCATCTTTAACAGTATTAAATACTGGTTTACCTAAATGCTCTTGACCACCCTTGTTTGGTGTAACACCACCAACTATTTTTGTACCGTATGCTAAACATTGCTCAGCATGGAAAGAACCTTCTTTTCCTGTAAAACCTTGAACGATTACTTTTGTATCTTTATTTATTAAAATTGACATATTTAACTACTCTCCTTTCGCTGCAGCAACTGCTTTAGCAGCACCGTCACCTAAATCATCACCAACAATTAAGTTTGAAATATTTGCATTCCTAAGAATCTCAGATGCTTCTGGCGCATTAGTACCATCAAGACGTACTATTAGTGGTACATTAATATCTGTAATCTTAGTTGCCTCAATAATACCATTTGCGATACGATCACAACGTACTATTCCACCAAAAATATTTACAAAAATAGCTTTTACCTTAGGGTTTTTAAGAATGATCTCAAAACCTTTTGCAACAGTCTCAGGACTAGCTGAACCACCAACGTCAAGGAAGTTTGCAGGAGTTCCACCCATATAGTTGATTGTATCCATAGTACCCATCGCAAGACCAGCACCATTTACCATACAACCAATTTCGCCATCAAGAGCAACATAAGAAAGACCATATTGAGCTGCTTCAACTTCATCAGGATCTTCTTCTGTATAATCTCTCATAGCAAATACTTCTGGTTGGCGACTAAGAGCTGAATTGTCAAAGCCCATCTTTCCATCAAGAGCAATAAATTCACCCTTACCAGTTCTTACTAATGGATTGATTTCAATCATCTCTGCATCATTTTCCATATAAAGTTTAAATAGTTTAGCTGCAAATCTAATGATATTTTTTTGCTCATCTTTATCTGTAATACCTAATCCAAATGCTAATTCGCGACCATGAAAACTTTGAAAACCAATAGCTGGATCAACAGGTATAGTTACAATTTTTTCAGGTGTATTTTCAGCAACATCTTCAATGTTCATTCCACCTTCAGTAGAAGCCATGATTAAAGGCATTTCAGAAGCACGATCTAAAACAACAGAAAGATAAAGCTCATCTTTAATATCAGCACCATCTTCTATATATAACTTTCGAACTAGCTTACCTTCCGGACCTGTTTGATGAGTGACCAAAGTCATTCCCATAATTTCCTCAGCCATAGACTGAACTTCTTCTATAGATTTAGCAAGTTTCACTCCACCACCTAAACCACGCCCACCAGCGTGGATTTGAGCTTTAACAACCCAAACAGGACCACCTAACTGCTCTGCAGCTTGAACTGCTTCTTTACAATTTAGTACCATAATACCTTTTGGTGTAGGTACTCCGTACTTTTTGAAAATCTGCTTTGCTTGATATTCATGTATATTCATTTATTCTCCTTGTTGTATAAATTGAATGGCTAGGCTTTAGGCGCAGTCATATTTTCTGGGATCACGTATTTATCAAATTCTTCAGCTGTTAATAGACCTAAGTCAATTGCTGTCTCTTTAAGTGTAGAGTTATTTTTATGTGCTGTTTTTGCGATTTTAGCTGCATTATCATAACCAATGTATGGATTTAATGCTGTTACTAACATAAGTGAATTTTTTAAATAAAAGTCAACTTTATCTGCTACTGGCTCAAGTCCAACAGCACAATGATCATTAAAAGAAACGATAGAGTCAGCTAGTAAACGACATGATTGTAAATAGTTATATGCGATAACTGGCTTAAATACATTAAGCTCAAAGTTACCTTGAGATGCACCCATTGAGATAGCTACATCATTTCCAAAAACTTGACATGTAACCATAGTTACTGCTTCAGCTTGTGTAGGATTTACTTTTCCTGGCATAATTGAAGAACCAGGTTCATTTGCTGGAATTTCAATTTCCCCTATTCCACAACGAGGACCAGATGCTAACCATCTTACATCATTAGCAATTTTCATCATATCTGCAGCTAGTGCTTTTAGTGCTCCATGAGAATACACAAGTGCATCATGTGAAGTTAAAGCGTGAAATTTATTTGGTGCTGTAATAAAATCATGCCCTGTTAATTCACTTAATTTTGCAGCAACACGTTCACCTAGTTCTGGATGAGCGTTAAGTCCTGTTCCAACAGCAGTTCCACCAAGTGCAAGTTCACGAACAGCTTCTAAAGAATCATGAGCCATTTTCTCACACTTGTTTAACATTTCAACCCAACCGCTAATCTCTTGACCAAGAGTAAGTGGAGTAGCATCTTGAAGGTGCGTACGACCAATTTTAACAACCGATTCAAATTTAGCTGACTTTTCTATTAATGTTGCTTTTAGTTTTTGTATTGCAGGAATTACATTTGTTTCAATTGCAATTACAGCAGCAACATGTAATGCAGTTGGATATGTATCATTTGAAGATTGAGACTTATTTACATCATCATTTGGATGTACAAGTTTCTCTTTTCTAAAATCTCCACCAAGAATTTCTGTTGCACGATTAGCAAGAACTTCATTGTTGTTCATATTTGATTGCGTACCAGAACCTGTTTGCCATACAACTAATGGATAATTACCATCAAGTTTTCCAGAGAGCATATCATCAGCTGCAGCTGCAATAGCATTTGCCTTATCTGCATCTAATTTACCTAAATCACAGTTCACTAAAGCAACTGCCTTCTTTAAATAAGAAAACCCTCTCGTAATCTCATATGGCATAGTCTCTTCACCAATAGCGAAGTTTTGTATACTTCTTTGTGTTTGTGCTGCCCAATAAGCATCTACCGGAACTTCCATATTACCCATTGTGTCTTTTTCAATACGTGTACTCATTATTATTCTCCCTTAAAAAAATTATTTTCATTTAAAATATCGATTCCACTTTGAATAGAATCTACAGAAACTTTAAATTTTGACTTTATCTCATCATCTAAATCTAGCTCAATGATTTTCTCAACACCATTTTTTCCAAGCACTACTGGAACACCAACGCTAACATCTTTGTAGCCATACTCACCTGCAAGAAGAACCGATGAAGATACAACAGTTTGCGCGTCATTCAAAATAGCCTCAATCATATGTGCTATTGCTCGTCCAGGTCCATAATAACCAGAAGTACCTAAATGCTTCACTATTTCAGCTCCACCAAATCGTGTTCTTTCGATTATTCCTTCCATATCCTCTTTTGATATTAATTCATTTAAAGGAATATCTCCTACTTGAACTTTACTTGGAAGAGGAATCATATTTTCACCATGATCTCCAATAACTAAACTACCAGTTTGTCTTGAACTTAAACCTGTAACTTTTGAAATTTGGTATGCCATACGTGACCCATCGAGGGCACCCGCCATACCAATAATTCTATTTCTATTCCAACCTGTAATTTTATGAATTGCATATGTCATAACATCAAGAGGATTTGACACACATATAATAATAGCTTGAGGAGAATTTTCTATAATATTACCAACAACACTTTTCATTATCTTTGCATTAATCATAAGAAGGTCTGCTCTTGTCATCCCAGGTTTTCTAGGAACGCCTGCCGTGATAACAACAATGTCACAATTTTTCATATCACTTGGTTTGTCTACATGAGTAACAATTGTGTCTTGTGGAGCATAGTACCCAGCTTGTGCAATATCTATTGCTTTACCTTGAGCTACACCTGGAGCTACATCAAAAAGAACTATTTCCTTACAAGTTCCCATAAGTGTTAATGCATACGCTGCACTAGCACCCACTGAACCAGCTCCAACAATTCCTACTTTTCTCACTATTTAGTATCCTCGCAATCACTGAAAAAATTGTTCTGAGCTAAAGCATCAACCATCTCTTGCACTGAAGCAACCGAGTGTTTGAATCGTGTTTTTTGTAACTGTTTGAGTGTCATCTCTATAATCTGCTCAGCACCATCAGCACCAATCATAACTGGAACACCACTTACTATATCGCTATAACCATACTCGCCTTTAAGCATTACCGCACAAGAGTGAATCTGTTTAGTATCCTTTAAGATTGCTTCAACCATTACCGCTGTAGATTTTGCTGGCGCGTAGTAAGCTGAACCATCGCCGAGTAGATTAACTATTTGAGCTCCACCATTTCTTGTCTTTTTAACGATTTCACCTATTTCTTCAGAATCAAGTAAGTCGTCTATAGGTACACCGGCAACAGTAGTGAATTTTGGAAGAGGAACCATTGTATCACCATGTCCACCCATTACCGTTGCACGAATTTGCCCTGCTCCGTAACCGAGTTTTTCATAGATAAAGTGTGCCATTCTTGCTGCGTCTAAAATACCAGCCATTCCAAGAATTCTCTCTCTTGGAAAACCCGTGTATTTATGAACAACATACGTCATAACATCAAGAGGATTACTTACAACTACAACTACAGCCTCTGGAGCATGTTCTTTTATCTCTAGTGCATAGCTTTTAACAATTTCTGCATTTTTAACAAGTAAGTCATCTCTACTCATTCCTGGTGTTCTTGGAGCACCCGCCGTTATAACAACAATTTTACTGCCGTTCATATCTTCTGGGCCAGTAGCTGCTCGAACCACAGTATGCTCTCTCGCTGCATTTGCAGCTTGAGACATATCTAAGGCTTTACCTCTAGCCACATCTATATTTCTACCACGAAGAACAACCTCGTGACAAACTCCACGCATAGCAAGAATATATGCTACGGTTGATCCAAAATTACCCGTTCCAATGACTGTTACTTTACTTGCCATTAACTTCCTTTTAGCTTTTTCATTAGCTTTTTATTTTTAGCTAAAAGACTATCTTAGCTAAAAACAAAAAGTTATATTTTCTCATGCAATAAATGCATGAGAAAAATAACATCTACTATATAAACTATATAGCGTTTATGATTGCGTTTAAAGTTGCAGATGGTCTCATCGCAGCTTCAGCTTTCGCTTCATCTGGATTGAAATATCCACCGATATCTTGAGCTTTACCTTCAACAGCAAGTAACTCAGCGATAATAGCATCTTCTTTTTCAGTTAACTCTTTTGCTACTGGAGCAAATTTTGCAGCTAATTCAGCATTGTCACCTTCAGCAAGAGCTTTAGCCCAGTACTGTGCTACAAAGAAATGAGAAGCTTTGTTATCTGGAGTGTTAACTTTTCTTCCTGGCTCTTTGTTGTTATCAAGGTAAGCATCATTAGCAACATCAAGACCAGCAGTAAGTGCTGTTAATTTTGCATCAGAATTTTTATTCCCTAAGAAACGTAAAGACTCAGCAAGAGCTAAAATTTCACCTAAAGAATCCCAACGAAGGTGACCTTCAGCTAAGAATTGATCAACGTGTTTAGGAGCAGAACCACCAGCACCAGTCTCATAAAGACCACCACCAGCTAATAAAGGAACGATTGAAAGCATTTTTGCAGATGTTCCAAGCTCTAAAATTGGATACATATCAGTAAGATGATCACGAAGAACGTTACCAGTTACAGCGATAGTCATTTTACCTTCACGTACACGTGCATTTGTAAAACGAGTTGCATTAGTTACATTCATAAATTGAATATCTAAACCAGTTGTATCTAAGTCTGCTAAGTAAGTATTTACTTTTTTAGTCATTTCAGCATCATGTGCTCTATTTTCATCTAACCAGAAGATTACAGGTACTTTTTCTATTTGACCACGTTCTACAGCTAAACGTACCCAGTCTTTAATTGGAATATCTTTAACACGAGACATTCTCCAAATATCACCAGCTTCACATTCAAAACTCATAAGAACGCCATCTTTACCTGTTACTGTTACAGTACCAGCTTCAGCTAATTCAAAAGTTGTTGGGTGAGAACCGTACTCTTCAGCCTTTTGAGCCATAAGACCAACATTTTGCATAGTTCCCATTGTTGTAACATCATACTGACCATTTTTAACACAGTCTGCTACCATTTCAGCGTGAAACATTCCATAAGTAGAATCAGGAATAACAGCAACACATTCTATTGCAGCTCCAGTTCTATCCCATTGCTTACCACCTTCACGAACAACAACTGGCATAGAAGCATCAATAATTACATCATTTGATGCATTGAAGTTAGTTGTACCTTTATCAGAATCAACCATAGCAATTTTTGGAGAATCACCTTCAACTACAGCTAAGAAAGCAGCTTTGATTTCAGCTTCTTGAGCATGACCAGCAATTTTTTGCTCTAAATCAGACATACCTTGGTTGGGCTTAACATTTAACGATGCAAAAGTATCAGCATACTTAGCAAATACATTTTTAAAGAATATTGTGAAACCATGACCAAACATAATTGGATCAGAAATTTTCATCATTGTTGCTTTAAGATGAAGTGACCATAAAACATCATTTGATTTAGCATCTGCAATAGTTTTTTTGTAAAAAGTATTAAGTGCTGCAATTGACATATATGTACCGTCAAGAATCTCGCTATCAACCGTATCAATACTAGCAAGTTCTTTACCATTGAGTGCGATTGTTACTTTTTGAGCTTTTTCAACTGTAACTGATTTCTCATTACCGTAAAAGTCTCCATTACCTTCCATGTGAGCTACATATGATTTAGGATTTTCTGGGAATGCACGTAATTTATGTGGATTCTTTTGAGCAAATTTCTTAACTGCAGCAGCAGCACGACGATCAGAATTACCTTCACGAAGAACAGGATTAACAGCTGAACCTAAACAAGTAGAGTATTTAGCTTGTGTAGCTTTTTCAGCATCGTTTGCTGGATTTTCAGGAAAGTCAGGAATTTTATGACCTTGACTCTGAAGTTCCGCAATACAATCTTTAAGTTGACCAACTGAAGCAGAAATATTTGGAAGTTTAATAATGTTTCCATCTTCTTGAAGAACAACTTCACCAAGCTTTGATAATTCATCTTCTCCAAGACCCATCGCAGCTAAAACTCTACCTGCAAGTGAAATATCACTAGTAACAACCTCTACGCCCGCTGCTTTCGTGAAAGCGTTAACGATAGGTAATAATGAATAAGTTGCTAAAGCCGGAGCTTCGTCGATTTTTGACCAAATGATTTTTGACATTGTATATCCTCGAATATTAATATTTTTACACAGGTGTCCTAAGACATGTGTAATTTACTCTCTAATAATACAATAAGATAGAAAATATGTAAGCTAGAGTAAGTGAGATTTATTTAGATTGATATTTTGTTTCATTTCGTAGCACGATGTATGTTCTTTAAGTGTGTAGAATAGTAACGCGTAAAATCATGAGTTCCATTTTTTGATTTCATAAAGTAAAGATAGTCAGTTTTTGCTGGAAAGACAGCTGCTCGTAAAGCATCAAAACTGACATTACAAACTGGAATTTTTGGAATACCTTTATGAACATAAGTATTATAAACTGACTTATCCTCCCTAATACGCTTGGGTGTCACCCTTAAATGAGAGTATTTTCCATAATTGAGTGTACCATCCATTTGAAGACGCATACCTTTTTTAATTCGATTATAAATAACTGAACTCACTATTGGCATCTCTTTTATATTGGCAGATTCTTTTTGTATAACTGATGCAATTGCTACATATTGAAACCATTTTTTTTCATTATAAAGGCCAAATATTTTTTGTGAAAGTTCTTGCATTTGATTATGTGATGTACGTAAAAGTAAGCGCATTAATTCTTTTTCTGTAATACCTATTGGAATTTTATATGTTTCAGGAACAAAATTACCCTCAGTATATTTTGCATATTTCTCATAATATTTTTGAAGTTTACCTCTATCTAAATTTAATTTTTCTGAGAGTTGGTTAAAAAAGATATATGTAGTTTCCCCTGGAATAAGAGTAATGCTTTGTAGGGCTGCTTTTCCATGTGTAAGCTTGTAAAGAAAATCACCTTTTGTGAGGTAGGATGTACCAACATTAATCCAGCCACTCTGAGGTGAACCAACAAGTCGTAAGATCAATGAGTCAAGTTTAGAAACATTATATTTTTTATGTCCCAATTGTGATATAATTTTATTAATAGAACCCTGAGGTATATAAACTACATTTGCGGTTTTCATAGGCTGATTTAGGTAATACATGAACGATAAAAAAATTATTAGCGCTATCTCTACGATATACTTTATTATCATAAGCTTTTTACTATTCATATCTCTCACACTTTCGGTAATTTTTATTGTTTTACAAAATGGATTATTTATAGAGAATATCTCTACTCAAAACCTTAATGTAAAGCAATTATACATAAAATGGAATGAAAGTTTAGATATATCAATAAAAGAAATAAAAATAGATAAATACGATTCTCAAGCAGAATCAAAAATAGAATTAAATAAAATTTCTCATGAACTTTCAAAACTTACAAACTACTATAATATTTTTGAAAAAATTTCTATCGATAAAATTTACTATAATGACATTGAAGCATCTTTTAAATATATTCGTGGAGAAAATGGTTATTTTAATGCTCATTCAACAGATTTTCATCTTGAGAGTGCATTACTTTTTGAATCACATTTATTAAATGTTCACCTTACTGAGTTACAAGATAAACAAAGAAATATTAATGTAAGTGGAAATATTATACTTAATATATCATCTAATTCTGCACTAGCTGATCTGCAAGTTAATATTCATGATCATATAGACCTGCGTGTCTTTTTCTTTGCCAATGAAGATAAAATATTCTATAAAGCCCATTCAAATAAAGATATAAAAAACATATCATCTACTATTGCTCTTGCAAACTTACATCCAGAAGTTCTTTACTGGGCAGATGAAGCTATTAGGTTTTCTTCCATCTCTTTGGTAGGTCTACATGGATGGATAGATTTTCATAATCTTGATAATGCATATAAAAATATTTATGCTCATGCTGTTGGGAAAAATCTTAAATATAAGTACAATGAAAAACTTGATGACATACATACAAAAAAGACTGATGTAATTTTCAAAAATGGAAAGCTTTTAATTTACCCAAGACAGGCCCATACATATAAATCAAAACTAGGTAAAAGTTGGATTAGTGTAGATTTTACACAAAAAGAGGAGCAACTCAGTATTAAGCTTCTTTTTGATGGTAAACTAGATAAAGACACTTTAGGTATATTAAAAACATATAAAATCAAAGTTCCATTTTTACAAAATACTGGTGTAACTAAAGTTGATTTAACTATCAATGTTAACTTACGGACAATTGATGTAAGTGCTCAAGGTAAATTTTTTACAAAAAAAGCAAATTTTAACTATCTTGGTCACAATATTGACGTCTTCGATGCACATATAAAGCTAAATGACTATGACGTGAGTATTGACAACATGCTTGTAAAGTATAATGATTTTGTAACAACAAGTGTTGATGTACAATACAATGCAAAAAAAGCAAGGGGAGAGATAAGCCTTGATATTAACAAAATTAATTTTTCCGATTTAGAATTATCTTTAGACACAGCTAAATCAAGGCTAAAAGTAAAGTATATTATTGAACCAAACAATGATAAAATTGTCGTACCCTCATCTCTATGGACCTTTAAAAGCTACTCAGTGAAAGTCAACCCTCTTAGCATACCTTTTGACATTAAAACTCTCATACTTAATATCCCACCAACCGTAGTCACTTCATCAAAAATAGCAAAAGCCAATATATACGGATCAATTGATTTAAACACTAATATATATACATTTGATATGAATATTATAGATATTTATCTCGGTAACATTTCACTCTTTGAATCTAGTGCAGCACCGCTAAAAATACACTATGATGAAAACCTCACTATTAATACAACAGGACGTATAGACTTTAAAGTAGGCTCTTTAAAGTCGTATATAAATAAAGTGAAACTTGAAATTAAAGATGACATACTCACTATGGATGAATCCTACATTTATTTAGATGATATAGTAAAAACAAAATTTTCTGCTGAGTATTCATTCAAAGAAAATAAAGGTCAGGTAAACACTTCTAGGTTGCGAATCAAAACAAAAACTTTAGGTAACTTATACTTAGAAGCACATGATACTAATTTTAAAATATTTCAAAAAGGAAAAGATTTTATTATTTTATCTAAGGATTTAGGTACTACCTTCTTCATTAATAAAGATATATGGAAATTAGATATTGATTCAGTGCAAAGATTAGCGAGAAACTCAAAGCTATTACAAAAATATAATGTTACTAAAGGTAATGCAACTGTTTACAAGAAAGCAAATGATACATATGTACACATAAAGTCAACTTTAAATACTTCAAATAAAGTAATGGTTAAAAATAATATACCCATAGCTGAATACTTTATAAATGGTAAAATAGAAGATAAGACAGATATCATTACTCTTAATGTTAATGAAAATATAGATGTTGTCATTAACAAAGATGTAATGGTAAACATAAGAGACATAGGTATCAACATGAATGCTTTAGCCGATATAATAAACCAAAAAAATGGTAATCTTGATAATTATAGCTCTGGCAAAGCACATATCAATGCAAAAAATACTTATCTTTATATTAGTAAGAATAGACATATTTTATCCCAAGCAATACACCTAGAGTATGCAGATAAAGCTCTTCTCGCAAGCTTAAAACACCGAGGTGGAGAAGCAAGCTTAAAATTTAAAAATGGTTATTTCCATATTGAGGGAGAAAACTTTAATGATGAGTTTATGGAAAATTTATTTGCTCTTTCAAAATTTCAAGATGGAAAATTTAAATTTATGATGAGCGGAACACCAAGAGAATATGATGGTCTCTTTACTGTAGAAAATACAACACTACTTGATTACAAGGTTTTAAACAATATCTTAGCTTTTGTGAATACTATCCCTGCTCTTATTACATTTTCAAGACCTAATTACAATTCAAAGGGTTTAAAATTTCAAATAGCATATATGAAATTTAAATCTAAAGAAGATTTATTTACTATCAGTGATATATACTTTGATTCAAAAGAACTAGATATTCTTGGTTTAGGAACTGCAAGTTTTAAAGATAACTTCATCAATATGGAGCTAAATTTAAAAACAGACCTAGGAAGTAGCGTGTCTAAAGTGCCTCTAGTTGGCCATCTATTAATGAATAAAGATTCCATCTCAACAACTCTAAGTATTACTGGAGAGTTAGATAATCCAGATGTAAGTTCGCTTATTGCTAAAGATATAGCTGTCGCACCTTTAAACATATTACTTCGAGCAATTACACTTCCTTATTATCTGGTAGCTTCACCAGATAAAAACACCACGAATAAAAAATAAGTAAAAGAGTATAAGTAATTACTCGTTTCTTAATACAGTTAGTACGTCTACTTCACTTGCTTTTTTTGCCGGATAATAAGAAGAGGCAATAACAATACCAAAAGCTCCAAGAACTATCAACGTAAAATCTTTTACACTCAAGTCAAGAGGAAGTGTTGATGTAGGGTATACATCTTTTGGAAGCGAAATAATTTCAAATGTTCCGAGTACCCAAATAGCACTCATACCTAAAACAACACCTGCTAATATACCACCTACACCAATCACAATACCAAGATAAAGAAAAGTTTTTTTAATTTCACTAGTTGTAGCACCAAGAGAAAGTAGTAAAGCTATTTCACCTCTTCTATTCATTACCGTCATTAAAAGTGAAGATATGATATTTATCGCGGCAATGAGTATGATAAGCATTAATACAATAAACAAAGATGCTTTTTCAAGCTCCAGCGCTGCAAAAAAATTAACATTATCTTGCCACCAGCCTTTTATGCTTACTCCAATAGGTAGAGCTTCTTGAATTTTCAGAATGTCCGCATGCGGATCTTGAGAAAATATATGGATTCCGTCATATTGTGTTGATGGGTAATGCATCATCGCTTGAAGTGAAGGTAGAGTAGTATAACTATATGCTTTGTCATAGGCTGATAAGCCAGAATCAAATACACCTTTAACCTTAAATCTTTTTATCTTAGGAGTTACAGAAAGACCACCTGGTTCTACTTGGGTGAAAATGTACATCAATCTATCATCTATAATAATTTCAAAATCATCTTTTAAATTTTTTCCAATTACTACATGAAATTTTGGTATTTCTAAACCCTCAACAGCTTCTTTTAAAACTGAGTTTACTTCTATCTCGTCTTTAAAATTAACACCAAACAGATAACCACCTTCTAGTTTTGAACCACTACGTGCCATTATGGACGATTGGACAAAGGGACTAAAAGAAAGCGATGGAAATTTAGATTCTAAATCTATAAGAAGTTCTTCGTTTACAGCACCATAAAACTTTGGCATTACAGTGAGAGGATAATTCATAATAGTGAGTTTTTTTCTAAACTCATTATCAAAACCATTCATAAGTGCCATAGCTATTAAAAGAACAGTAACACCAAGGGAAATCCCTAAGAATGCTAAGAGTGCAGATAAAAATATAAAAGGCTGGTCATTGTCAAAACGTAAAAATCTTTTTACAAGATACGGAACTATATTTGTACTCAAGAAGCGAAAGGACCTTTTTTAGGTCCACTTTTTCCACAACATTGCTTATATTTTTTTCCACTTCCACATGGACAAGGATCATTTCTAGCTATCTTTTTCTCAGATACAACTTCATCTGTATTTGAAGAGAAGTTTAATTTTCTTTGAGATTCTGCAAAACGTTGTTGCTCTGCCATTTGTTCAGCTATTCTTTTAGCTTCTTCTTCAGCAGTTTCTGTTTTAAACTGGATAATTTGAAGTGTTTTAATCGTGTTAAATTTAATATCATTTATTAATTCACCAAAAAGGTTATAACTCTCTTTTTTGTACTCTACTAAAGGATCTTTTTGATTGTACGCACGAAGTCTAATACCTGTTTTCATACTATCCATAGCGTAAAGGTGTTCTCTCCATGCTGTGTCTAATTCTTTAAGGTAAAACTCTTTTTCAACTTCCAGTCTAATTTCAGAGTCTAAGGCACTCATTTTATCATCATAAGATGTTTTAAGAGTAGATACAACACTAGGAAGTAGTTCCTCATAATCCAATTCATTTAACTCATCTATATTTAACTCAAAGTTAATCTCTTCTTTAATAATTTCAGATATTTTTTTAAGATTAAAATCTTCCCTCGCTCCACCTTCAAAAATATCAGCGCGAAGAAGAATGTGGACTATATATTCTTCCCTGATTTCATCTATTTTAGCACCAATATCATACTCTTTACTTAAAAGCTGATTTCTAAATTTATATACAATTTTTCTTTGTTCATTCGCTACATCATCATATTCAACAATCTGCTTACGACCTTCATAATGCATATTTTCTATTTTCATTTGTGCTTTTTCAACTGCACGAGTAACCATTTTTGATTCAATAAATTCACCATCTTCAACACCAAGTCTTTCCATAATAGACTTAATCTTGTCCGAGCCAAAAATACGAAGTAAGTTATCTTCTAAAGATAAATAGAACTGGGTTGTTCCAGCATCACCTTGACGTCCAGAACGTCCACGAAGTTGATTATCTATACGGCGATTCTCATGTCTCTCTGTCCCAACTATATAAAGACCACCAAGAGCTGTCACTTCATCATTTACTTTAATATCAACACCACGTCCAGCCATATTTGTAGCAATAGTAACAGCGCCTTTAGCACCAGCATTTTTAATGATTTCACCCTCTTGTTCATGATTCTTAGCATTTAAAACAGTATGTGCAATCTTTTCTTTTTTTAGTACCTCATGCAAATCTTCTGATTTTTCAATGGAAGCAGTACCAATAAGTACTGGTTGACCAGTTTTAGAAAGCGTTCTAATAGTATCTATAACAGCATCAAATTTTTCAGCTTCTGTTTTATAAATAAGATCATTTAAATCTGCTCTAGTAATTGGTATATTTGTAGGAATAGATACAACATCAAGTTTATATATTTGAGCAAATTCAGCTGCTTCTGTTTCAGCCGTACCAGTCATTCCAGCTAATTTATCATACATTCTAAAGTAGTTCTGAAATGTAATGTCAGCAAGAGTTTGTGTTTCTTCTTTAACTTCTACATTTTCTTTTGCTTCAAGCGCTTGGTGAAGTCCTTCACTAAATCTTCGACCCTCACTTAAACGTCCAGTAAACTCATCAACAATTACTACTTCACCATTATTTACAACATAATCAACATCTTTTTCAAAAAGATAATTTGCTTTTAGTGCTTGATCAAGTGAATGTGGTAATGATGCATTTTCAGCACTATAAAGATTCTCAACTTTAAAAAGTTCCTCTGCTTTAGTGATCCCTGCTTCTGTAATTAAAACTACCTTATCTTTCTCATCAACTGTAAAATCTCCTTCAGCTTTAAAGTCTTTATTTTTTTCATCCTCCGCAGATGCTGCTTTTCCTCTTTTTAACTTTAATGCAATTTCATTTGCTTTTAAATAGTCTTGCATACCTCTGTTTGTTGGACCTGAAATAATCAGAGGTGTTCTCGCTTCATCAATCAAAATTGAATCTACTTCATCAACAATAACAAAAGAATGAGACTTTTGCGCCATCGATTCTGCTGAGTAACTCATGTTGTCTCTTAGGTAATCAAATCCAAATTGATTGTTTGTACCATAGGTAATGTCACATTCATACGCTGCTTTTTTTACTTCATCTTCGTCTATGTCTTCAAGAATAGTTCCAACGGAATAACCTAAAAAGTTATAAAGTACACCCATCTCACTAGCATCACGTGAAGCAAGGTAGTCATTGACGGTAACAAGATGAACCCCCTTACCTGCCATAGCGTTTAATACAATTGCTAAAGTAGCTACAAGTGTTTTTCCTTCACCTGTTTTCATTTCTGCGATACGCCCTTCATGAAGAACCATTCCACCAATAAGCTGTACATCAAAGTGTCTCATATGTAGAACTCGTTTACTCACTTCTCTTGTTATTGCAAAAGATTCCGCAAGAGCATCATCTAAACTTCTTTCTTCATTTGATACGCTTTGTCTTAAAGTATTAAATTCTGATTTTAGTTCATCATCACTGAGTGATTCATATTGTGACTCTAGGTCATTTATCTTTTTAATTCTTTTTGTATATTTTTTAATTTCTCTATCATTAGCAGTTCCAAATACTTTACCAAACAATGCTTGTACCAAATTCTCTACCTCATGTTAAACTATTCTCATAGTTATTAAATTGCTCTTATTCTAGCACAGTATAGATTACAAATGGATTACAAGCTATATCAATAATAAATATTAATTAATATGTTAACAGTCTCTTTGCTATAATTTCCATATAAGGACACAAATGAAACAATTACTGATACCTATTTTTTGCTCTACCCTTGCCTTTGCATCACTCAGTGATCTTCATTCATTCAAGGCTGATTTCACACAAAGTGTAACTGATGATAAAAATACTACATTACGCTATAGCGGTCATATTCAAGCACAAAAACCACAGAATGCTCTGTGGAACTACCTAAAACCTATCCAAAAAGATGTATTTATTAATATCTTTAAAGTAACAGTTATAGAACCAGAAATAGAGCAAGTTATTATTAGAAGGACAGAGTCGAATTTTGATTTTTTTATGATGGTAAAAAACGCAACTAAACTTGAGGAAAATCTTTACGAAGCAAAATACAAAGATGCAAAATTTCTCATAAGAACAAAAGAAGAAATTATAGAATCCATCTCTTATAAAGATGAATTTGAAAATAATGTTCTTATTTCATTTGAAAACCAACAACAAAATATACAAATTGACGAGGTCACATTTATTCCAGAATTCCCAGAGGGTTTTGATATAGTAAGGGACTAAGATATAGGCCTAGATGAGGCTCTGGGCCCATAAACTGAGCTCAACTCGAGAAAGTTGCTTGCTTATACGGTTCACTTCCTGTCCTTTTTTAAATGCAATAATGGTAGGAAGAGCACTTACTCCATACTCTCTTGCAACCTTTTGGTATTCATCTGAATTAACTTTGAGAAATCTGACTTTTAAAGGAAAACCCAAAGCTGCATCTTCATAATCATCATACATTGCCATACAAGGACCACAAGTTGGTGAATAAAAATCAACCAGTACAGGTATGTCATTCTCATTGATATGGGTTGAACAACTTTCATCAGATACTTCTACTGGAAAGGGATCATCTAGTTCTGCTTGACAATGAGTGCAGGCAATTGTTTGCACTTGCGTTTTAATGGTGTTGACACTAGTACACTCTGGGCATACAATTTTGAAAGTTTCCATAATTAACCTTTGGATAAAATATACAGGAAGTATACACCTTTCTTTTTAATGAATATGTATGTAAACTTCTAGAAAAAAGGATATCTATGGATATGAACATGCACATGGAAATGATAAATTTAGTTAAATCACTCAACGGCACATATAAAAAAGCAGATAAAGATATGGTAGTAAAAGTGCTTAATGAGTATAAAGAAAAAAATAACTGTAGTTATAAACACGCTTATGAAAAGACAGTGGAGGGAAATCCGTCATACTCAACATATAGCGCATGGAGACGTAAAGCTATTTCTTCTTTGTAAATTCAATTTGAGCACTACTGTACGTCTTTCCAAAACTTATTGCTAGGTTATAAACCTGCTTTAGGGCACTTTCAAAGTCTTCTGTAACTAAAGAAGACAGAGGATGTAAAAAAGCAGCATATAAAATATCCTCTGAAACAGCGTAACGTGCATCTAGAGCTAAGTGAAAATTAGAATCCATAAGAGAGTCTTTGATTTTTGTAGCTAAACTTGAGTATTTAGTTATGGGGGAGATAATTCTCATTCGATTATAATTTTCATCACTAAGAAGTGCCATTTTTGTACCTAAGTATTTAAAAAGGATATGGCCCTTCTCTTTCTCTAGTACTTGAATATCTTTAGAAGTATTGATAAGGTTTTCTATTATTTCTTGAGTCATTTTAGATTCACTAAGACTAGAAGAATGTTCTTTCATTAAGTTTTTAAGTGTATTTTTTTTCATTTGCTTTTTTTAGGATTATATCCTACCTTTTATATATTTTGTATAGTTTTTTTTCAGAAATATTTGCTATTATAACTCACATATAATTTAATGGATAACATCATGCAAAACTGGTACGAACAAACAAGAAATAAAACAGAAGAAATTTTTCAAGCTATCATCTCTCATGACTTTGTAACTGAACTGACTCAAGCCACGCTAAATAAAGATACTTTTGGTTTTTATGTAAATCAAGATTCACTCTATCTTAGTGAATATAAAAAAGCATTAGTTGCAGTTGGAAGTAAATGTCATAAACCTGAGGATACACAGTTTTTTTACGAATCTGCTACAGGTATCATACAAGTTGAAGATGCCTTACACAAAGATTTCTTAGAAAAAAAATACATAAACCCTGAGCCTTCACCCACCTGTGAACTTTATAACTCATACCTTGCACGTATTGTTAACAATGAGTCAGTAGAAGTTGGCGCTGCGGCCGTACTTCCATGTTTCACTATTTACAAAGAAGTGGGTGACTTTATACTTCATACCCAAGAAAACAAGGATTCAAATCCTTACCAAGCATGGATAGATACATATGCTAGTGATGAGTTCGCACTTGCAGTGCAACAAGCCATAAACATTGTAAATACATATGCTCTTAGTACTTCACCACAAAACCTAGCCAAAATGGAAGAAGTCTTTATTAAGACATCGCAGCTTGAATGGATGTTTTGGGATTCTGCCCATAAGCAAGAGGACTGGAAAATATGAGTAAATCATACTGCGCTATTCTTACAATAGCTGGTTCTGACTCTGGAGGGGGTGCAGGAATTCAAGCAGATATCAAAAGTATCTCGGCAAATGGTGGCTACGCTGCCTCAGTTATTACAGCTAGCACTGCACAAAATACACAAAGTGTTACTGATATACACCCTATCCCTGTGCCGCACATTATTATGCAAATGAAAGCAGTCCTTGATGACATCAATTTCTCGTGTGTTAAAATAGGTATGCTTCATTCACCTGAAGTTATTAAAGCTGTACAAGATACTTTAGATTTGTATAAAATAAAAAATATTATATTTGATCCCGTGATGATTGCCACCTCAGGAGATAAGCTCCTTAATGACGATGCTGTGCAAAGTCTCAAAGATTTTCTACCCAATGTTATGCTCATAACACCTAACATTCCTGAAGCAGAATTACTTATTGGACATACTATAGACCTAAATAATCTTCAAAGTACAGCTCAAGAATTAGCAGAGTTATATCATACTTCTGTCTTACTCAAAGGTGGTCACTTAGAACTAACTGACACTATGACTGATATACTATATAACTACGAAAGTAAAAAAATCACGGTCATAAATAATCAGACTATACAAACTATTAACACCCATGGAACAGGATGTAGCTTATCATCTAGTATTGCTACTTATGTAGGACTAGGATTTAGCTTAGAAGATGCATGTATCAAAGGCTGTGAGTATCTTAATATGGCTATATCAGAAGGTAAAGACATGCTACTTGGACACGGTCATGGACCAGTAAATCATTTTTATAAGGCTAGTTTTTAATTATGGAATATTATATTTTTGATGAAATATCGCCTAACCGTGATGCACCCTTTTTAGACCTTCCTGATGAAATAGACCTTATAGAGTCAATTATGGGAAAGAAACCAATTTTTGATGAATTACCTATTAAAATACCAGCTGACATAGATGAAGATGAAGGAGTAGTTTACACAGATATCATTAATCCAGGAGTTCCTCTATTATCTAACAAAATGAAGGAGGCACTGGATCAATGCGGTGTTACAAATATTGATTATTATCCCGTACTTATCATTGACTATGAAACAAAGCAAACTTTAGCTGAGTATTGGTTAGCAATAGTTACAGGAATTATAGCTTGTATAGACCTTGAAAAAAGTCAGTTTAAACAAACAGCTGACGGGCAAACAGTCATTACACAATTTTCGATAGATCATGCTAAAACAGCTGGATTGAACCTCTTTAGATTTCATAATATTCCAGGCCTGATTATCATTAATGAAGACTTAAAAAACAAGTTGTCTAAAATGTCATTTAATGGGATTAGTTTTAAGCATACCAATCAATACAATAGAAAAGTCTAAAACTCTATACATTATGTTCAAGTTAAAGTAACATAAATATTATTTATCTAAATTATAAGATTAAGCAAGCAAAAATAATCGCTATGCTACACTCCATTCAAATATAAAGGAAAACTACATGGCATATATAGATTTAACTACAAAAAGTTTTGATGAAACACTAGACAATAACGAAATAGTAATTATAGATTTTTGGGCAGAGTGGTGTGGCCCATGTAAGCAATTTGCTCCAATTTTTGAAAAAGTAGCAGAAAATAATCCTGATATAACTTTTGCTAAAGTGAATACAGAAGAACAACAAGCCTTGTCAGGAAAGTATGGTGTCCGTTCGATTCCAACCCTTATGGTAGTAAGAGATGGAATTATCCTGCTTAATCAAGGTGGCATGTTACCTGAGAAAGGTATGAATGATCTTATAGCACATATCAAGGGGCTTGATATGGATAAGATTCGTAAAGAAATGGAAGAAGAGGATGACGAGTAACACTTCTTACTTTTTTGACTCGTGAAGAGCTATAATTCGAGCCAGTTTATTTTCGCTGGCTACAAAATCAGATAATACAGTAACGGTATAATAATTACCCATAGCCTTCGCTTGGTGTCTACTTGCACCATTCTTTTCTTCTTCTTCGATAGCTAACTTACTATATTTTTTGTAAAGATTCGCATACTCTACTACTGTTAATTTTTCTTTGCTTTTAAGTTCACTGAGAAACGCTTCTTGTAAATGTGTCATTCTTTTATCCTTGTTTTTTGATATACGTTTTAGTTCGAGCGATTTCTAATTGTTTCTTAGTATATATTTTGATAAAAATTGCCGCACTAGTAATAATAATTAACATGCTAATCCATAAATATATAATTGATAGTTCAAAAACATACACTACTAAAAAAAAGAAAATAAGCGGCATAAATATTTGTCTATAGAAACTAACATAAGGAATCATAAATGGATTTTTAATACCTTGAAGTGTAGAGGTTGATATAAATAATGTTATAAATGAAAAGAATATAAAACTCTCGAATATTATATAGATATATGCTGTATCTACAACTTGAGTATCTGTATCAAATACCATAATCATATACTTACCAAACAATGCGATTAAGACTACCCCAACTGCACTCATAATATATCCGTACTTTAATGCCTTGTCTATCACTTCATCGATTCTATCGAAGTTTTTAGCACCAAAGTTATTTGATACTATAGATATAACGGCTGTATTTAAGCCTAGCATTGGAAGTAAAATTATTTGTTCAACTCTATAACCTATCCCAAATGCAGCAACAGCTTTAAATCCATAAGTAGATACAAAATACATTGTAATCATACTTCCCAAAGACCCTAAAAACATATTTATACTCGTAGGAATTGCCTGTTTAACTAGCTGCTTAAAAGCTTTTATATTTGGAAGTGATTTGAAAAAGAGAGATATATCAAAAAGGTTTGTTTTGTAAAGCTTATACAACATGTACATAAGTGTTATGTACTGAATCAAAACTGTTGCAAGGGCAACACCACTTATTCCAAGTGCAGGAATAAAATAAAAACCATATATAAATAATGGATCAAGAATTATATTTAAAAGAAATCCAATTATCAAAATATTTCTATAACTTTTTGTATCCCCTAGGGCTATTAGAACTGCGTTTGCACCTAGTCCGATTAGCATTGGAATAATACCTAAAAGTATTATGTAAGTATATTCAAGTGCATATTCTAAGACCTTACCAGATGCACCCATAGTAACAAATATATATTCTAAAAGTAAAAAACTGATAACAGATAAAACAAAAGAAATAATAATAAATAAACTTATGCCATTTGATGCATAAATTCCTGCCATTGTTCTCTTATGCTTACCTAACGCTCCACCAACATAGGCTGTAATTGCAGATGACAATCCAAAACTCACAGATAAAAGCATGAAAAAAATCATAAAACTATAAGTAAGTGCAGAGATGGCTTCTGTGGATATTTGACCAATATAAAATGTATCTACTACATTGTACATAGTGTTAAAAAACATCCCCATACTTGAAGGTATTGCGATGTCAAATATTAATTTTTTTATATCTTTTGTAAGAAGTTCGTTTGTTTTTTTCATAAGCGTGACTATACTGAAATATTCTTTATAATTTAGGCTGTATTTATGTTAAGAAGTATTTTAATGATATAAATC
Source organism: Sulfurimonas sp. (assembly GCF_047622445.1). GTDB lineage: Bacteria > Campylobacterota > Campylobacteria > Campylobacterales > Sulfurimonadaceae > Sulfurimonas. The sequence goes on along the minus strand of NZ_JBLHOE010000024.1, from coordinate 21,958 downwards.
AATACTTTTTTTGCGATTTCCTACTATAATAAAGAAAAAAAGGACTTCCATTGGGATTAGTTTATATTGAGCAGTTAGAAGAGATGAGTGTTGATAAAATGCAAGAAACACATGAAAATGAAGTGAAAATTCTTAATGCAGTTGACAACCTTGCTATATCATATGATAGAGGTGAAGCAACACTAGATGAACTCGAGAAAAAAATAGATGAATACGTTGCACATGTCCATAAGCACTTTGCGTATGAGGAAGGATTAATGCAAGAACATAACTTTCCATCGTACGATATGCATAAAACGGCTCATGACATGTTTTTAGAGGAACTTGATCATGCTATAAAGCAATGGAAAAGATATGAGAAAGTCGAAAAAATCACAAACTTCATACGTAGAGCACCAGAGTGGATTGTTCTTCATGTTAACACAGTAGATGTTCCAACTGCAAATTATCTTGCGAAAAAAATGGCTTAGTTACAAAACTCTCTGGTCTAATATATAATCTACTAAAACATGTATATATGTCTGTATACTTTGCGTTGCATCAATACTGAAGTTTGAGACTTCCTTGTATGTATGTATACGCTCATTAAACAAAGCCTTAGCTCTAGCCTCATCATAAAACAAAGGACGCTTATCACGTTCTTTTACACTCAATCGATTCAAAATAACATCAAACTCAGTTTCTACATAAACAATAAGCGACTTTTCTGATATAGAACTATATATAGGGAGTCCACCACCTGTAGAAATAACTTGACCAGTATTTTGCATTAACTCATCCATGCACTTTTGTTCAAGGGAGCGAAAATATTCTTCACCCTTGTTTTGGAAAATATCTAAAACACTACTTTTTTGTTCTACTTCAATAATCTTGTCAACATCCATAAATTTTTTATTTATTTGCCTTGCAAGAATTTTACCTACACTCGTTTTGCCACATCCCATAAAACCTATTAATACTATGTTATCGTATACCAACTTGTGCCCTTTTTTTAGAATTTGAAAGAATTATTTTTTCATAAGCGTGACTATACTGTAATACTCTTTATATGTTATTAGTCATTTAATCAAGTGCTTTATGACTAATTCAAAATATATCTGTAAGTGAAAAATGTAAAAGCTTCATTGACTGAGGTCATGATTTGAATTTAAGTATTGCAGTATACTTTGAATATGATAGTTAAAATAAAAGAAAATACAGATAAGTTGAACTGGAGAGAACGTAATAAAGTCAACTTAAGTCCTCATGTATATTTACAAAATATAGAAAATATAGAATTTAGCATGATTGCAGATAATGATAGGCCTTACCTTCAAGACGCAGGTATTTATAACCATGAGGCAGAGCACGATATGTTTGCACTTAGGCTTAGATTTAATGCCGGTCGTATCTCCCCTGAGCAACTTTTACTTATTGCAAAGCTTGTGAAATGTTATGACTTACATATTATATTAACTGCACGTGCTCAAATGCAACTTCATGGTCTTGACTCTTACAATATTTTAACAGCCTGGAAAGAACTAAATGAAAATGGCATCTCAACAATGCAGACCCTAGGGGATAATGTAAGAAATATTGTGACTGATGTGTACGATGGACTAGGCAAACATGCAGAGATCCAAACGTACCCATATATAGAGCAGATGCAAGACTATGTCTTAAATAAACCAAGATTTATTGGCTTACTTCCTAGAAGAGTATCTGTTGGAGTAAGTGGAAACAGAGCCAACCTTAATTCTTTTTTTGCAAATGATTTGTTTTTTGCCTTGGCTGAAAAAGATGGAGTGAAAGGCTTTAATGTTTACCTTGGAGGTAAGAATTCAGAACTAGCTCGAGACGCGAATGTATTTTTAAAACAAGAGCAGATTGTAGAGTACTTCATCGCCGTCATCGAGGCCTTTCATACTCATGGATTTAGAGGTACACGAGGTAAGACAAGATTATTTCACTGGATTGAAAAAGAAGGAATGCAAGGTGTTAAAGAACTTATAGATAAAGAGCATGTCTTAGCATATGAAACAGCAGGAACCTTGCTACTAGAAAAATACGATAAAACTACTTCTACACGTCTAAAAGACAACTCTTTTGTTTATGTATATCATACAGATTTTGCGCGTGTAGATGCAGATACATTTATAAAGCTTGCTGAGTTTGCTCAAGAACATAAGGCTGAAGTACGTTTAGGTATAGACCAACATATTTACTTTTTAGGACTTAAAAGTCCAGTAACTCCTTTTGAAAATTCTAATACAGTGTCAACAATCTCAGCTTGCGCAGGAAATGAACATTGTAATTTTTCTTTTTGGCACATAAAGGATGATACACGATACTTACCACTAGATCTAATAAAAGAACATAATATAGTAGTGGGCTTCTCTGGATGTATAAAAGGATGTGGCAAACATCAACATTGTGATATCGGGTTAATCGGTATGCAAACAAGTACTTATGGACCCCATGTAGAGGCTGCAAGAATTTATCTTGGAGGTGAACACACTTTTGGTCTTAATGTAGCTAGATATTTAAACCTTATAGTCCCAAAAGAGGAGCTTAGCAGCTTTTTGGAAGTAATAATTATGGAGTTTGAGCATAGCGAGTATAAAGACTTTGAAGTCTTTAGTAAAGAGGTTTTAAATACCTATAGCGCAGACTTTTTATGCCTATGGTTTTTAGCTAAACTAAGTAGTAAAAATGAGATCTTTCTTCAAAAAAATATAGAAATTTTAGAAGATACATGTTCTAAAAAAGAAAAAGATATTTTAAATGAAAATTTCAATAGTGTTATTCCTAGTACGGACTTCAAGAGTTCAAGTGAGATTTCTAGAGTTAGTAAGGACTTATGGAAAAAAGAAACTGGGATGATTTCTTAGATATTTTTATTATGAGTTTTTTGTATTTAAACCTATAAGGTGTATAAAACGTGATTTAAATTTACTGGAATATTGTATAGTTGGTCGTTTTCTACATTTTGAATCAGATGAAAGAAGCAACGCAGCTAGTGCGTCGCTATTTGAGTGTTAGATTAAACTGGTTTAACAGTTATTCCATACTTCTCTTCTGCAATTGTACGTGGCTCAAGTGCATAGTTATTGATTTCGTTAAAGTTTAAATATTTATATATTTTATCTTCTTTACCAGCAATTTTTGCAGGTACAAAATCCATGTATTCTTTAACTGTAGGAATTTGACCTAGTTTAGCACACATTGCTGAAAGTTCTGCAGAACCAAGATAAACTTGAGTACCTTTCCCTAAACGGTTGTTAAAGTTACGAGTTGATGTTGAGAAAACTGTTGAGTCTTTACGAGCAGACGCTTGGTTACCCATACATAAAGAACAACCTGGAACTTCTGTAGTTGCTTCGATTGCGTTATAAACATCGTAGTAACCTTCGTTAATAAGTTGTTGCTCATCCATTTTTGTTGGTGGAACAATCCAGAATTTTTCAACTTTATGCTTACCTTCACCACGCATGATTTCACCAGCAGCACGGTAGTGACCAACATTAGTCATACAAGAACCTAAGAATACTTCATCAAGTTTAGTACCAGCAACTTCTGATAATAATTTAACATTATCTGGATCATTAGGACAAGCTAAGATTGGTTCAGTAATTTCATTTAAATCAATTTCAATTACTGCTGCATATTCAGCAGTAGCATCTGGTTGCATTAATGTAGGGTTAGCTAACCACTCTTTCATTTTACCGATACGACGTGAAATAGTTGTAGCATCAGAGTAACCATCTTTTACCATTGCTTCAAGTAAAGCGACATTTGATTTTAAGTACTCTTCAACTGGAGCTGTGTTTAAAAGAACCGTACATGCAGCAGCAGAACGCTCAGCAGATGCATCAGAAAGCTCAAACGCTTGCTCAGCTTTAAGATCAGGTAAACCTTCAATCTCTAAAATTCTACCAGCGAATACGTTAATTTTTCCTTCTTTAGGTACAGTTAAGTGCCCTTGTTGAATCGCAACATAAGGGATAGCATTTACAAGGTCACGTAAAGTGATACCTGGTTGCATTTCACCTTTAAAACGTACAAGTACAGATTCTGGCATGCTTAAAGGCATAGAACCAGTAACACCAGCAAATGCAACAGCACCACTTCCTGCAGGGAAAGAGATACCAATTGGGAAACGAGTATGTGAATCAGCACCAGTACCAACAGTATCTGGAAGAACCATTCTGTTTAACCATGAGTGGATAATTCCATCACCTGGACGAAGAGCAACACCAGAACGGTTCGAGATAAACGCTGGTAAGTTTGCATGCATCTCAGCATCAGATGGTTTTGGATACGCTGCAGTGTGACAAAAAGTTTGAAGTACAAGGTCAGCATTAAAACCAAGTGCTGCAAGTTCTTTAATCTCATCTCTTGTCATTGGACCAGTAGTATCTTGAGAACCAACAGTATTCATCTCTGGTTCTACGTACATACCTGGACGAACACCAGCAAGACCTGAAGCTTTACCAACCATTTTTTGAGCAAGAGTATAACCCTTACCTGTATCAGCAGGTTGTTCAGCAGTTAAAAATGCTTCGCTAGTTCCAAGACCTAAAACTGCACGAGCCTTAGAAGTAAGACCACGACCAACAATAAGTGGAACACGACCGCCAGCTTGTACTTCGTCAGTAATCGTGTTAGGGTTTAGTTTAAATGTAGCAACAGTTTTTCCATTGATTATTGCTTCACCTTTATATGGTAAAAGTGTTAAAATATCACCAGTTTCCATACCAGAAACATCAAGTTCTATTGGTAGTGCACCTGAGTCTTCACAAGTAGCAAAGAAAATAGGAGCAATAGTATTACCAAGAACAACACCACCAGTACGCTTGTTTGGAACACCGGGAATATCTACACCCATGTGCCATTGTACAGAGTTAACACCTGATTTACGTGAAGAACCAGTACCAACAACATCACCAACATAAGCAATTGGGTGGCCTTTTGTTTTAAGTTCTTTAAGTGTGTCTAATGGATTATCCATTCTGTTAATAAGAAGAGAGTTTGCATGTAAAGGGATGTCAGAACGAGTAAACGCTTCAGATGCTGGAGATAAATCATCTGTGTTTGTTTCACCTGGAACTTTATAAACAGTAACAGTAATTTCCTCAGCAATTGGTGCTTTGTGTGTAAACCACTCAGCATTTGCCCATGAAGTCATTACTGTAGTAGCGTGTGCATTACCTTCTTTATGAAGTTTTTCAACATCGTTAAATGCATCATAAACTAAAAGAGTTTTGCTAAGTGCAGTAACTGCAGCTTCTACAACATCTCCATTAGATGAAGATAAACAGTTAACCATTGGAAGAACATTAAATCCACCAAGCATCATACCAAGCATTTCAACTGCACGTTTAGCAGAGATTGCTGCAACTGTAATGTTTTCAGCTGCGATTTCATTTAAAAATGCCGCTTTAACTTGTGCGGAATCATCAACACCAGGTGCTACACGGTTTGTAAGTAAATCAAGTAATTCATCAGTACAGTTAGATTTAACTAATTCTATTAAGTCAGCTGTTTGCGTAGTTGAAAGTGCCAAAGCTGGTACTCCAAGAGCCTCACGTTCAGCAACGTGTGCTTTATATTCTTCTAAAAATGCCATAATTATTCCTGTTAAATTAATTTTGAATGATTATAACTAAATATACATAACCAAAATCCAAGGTGTTACTTTTCTAAACACAATTATTTCATTTTTTACTACATATGTATAAAAAAGTAACACCTTATGTAAATGAGCGATGAAAGCATTATAAATTTCTTTTTTTTAACTCTTTATCTACCTTTACTCTGTCAAAACCTCTATAGTTGCCTTTAAGCCACAACATATATGAATTAGGTAATTCATTATACTGCATACCTTTATATTGACCAAATCCTATCCTAGGTGCTGTTTCTTTAACAATTATGTGCTCTTCTATTCTTGCATCAATATTCAAAGATTCAATGAGGGCGCTAAACTGATAGAACTCTATTCTCTTTTGTATACTGAAACTATATGTTTCAAAATCAAAGATACCTTTTCTTTGATGTGTAAAGTTTTCAAGTTCTTGAATTTGTTCTACTGAAAGTTTTTCTAGGTTTGGAATTTTAACACTGTATGAATTATGAAAGTGAGTAAATACTAAGTGAGCTTTAGGCATTAAAGAATCTCTCTAATACCTTTTGTGTTTACAGACGAAAGAATTCCTTCTGCTTCAAGTTGCTCAATAATTCTTGCCGAACGGTTATATCCAATTTGCAGTTTTCTTTGTAAGTAAGAGATAGACGTTTTTTTATCAGTGAAAATAACATTTTTTGCTTCTTCATAGAGAACATCTAGTTCTTCAAATGTTTCTCTTGCCCCTGAGTTAATTGCTTCAGTTTCTTCAACTAAAAAACTTTTGTCATAGTTTGCTTCACGTTGTGATTTTATAAACTCAACAATGTTCTCTATCTCGTCCTCTGTCGCCCAAGGAGCATGAAGCCTTACGAGTGCAGGTGAACCAGGAGGAGTGAAAAGCATGTCTCCACGACCAAGAAGAGATTCTGCACCCATTTGATCTAAAATAATTTTAGAATCAACTTTTTGCCCTACTCTATACGATATACGTGACGGTAAGTTCGCCTTGATAAGTCCTGTTACAACATCAACAGAAGGTCTTTGCGTAGCTACAATCAGGTGAATTCCACATGCACGAGACTTTTGCGCAAGTCTTGCAATGGAGACTTCAACATCCTTACCACTTGTCATCATTAGATCTGCTAACTCGTCAATAATGACAACTATATAAGGAAAATGTTCTCCACCATCTTTTTTAACTTTTACATTATAGTTTTCTATATTTTTTGTTCGAGATTCTGCCATAAGTTCATAACGACGTTCCATTTCTGAGACCATGTTGTTTAAAGCTACAATAGCTTGCTTAGGTTTTGTAATAACAGGAGTAAGAAGATGTGGTATATCATTATATATTGAAAACTCAAGCATTTTAGGATCTATCATGAGAAGTCTAAGTTGATCTGGTGAATTTTTATACAGTAAAGAAAGTATCATCGCATTTATTCCAACACTTTTACCACTTCCTGTTGTTCCAGCAATTAAAAGGTGTGGAAGTTTTTTCAAGTCTGTAACAAATGGTTTACCAACTATATCTTTTCCGAGTGCAATTGTCAGAGGTGAAGATGAATCTTTAAAAATTTTTGAGTCAAGTAGATCTCTCAGATAAATTGTGTCAACCGTCTCGTTTGGTATTTCAATTCCTACAACATCCTTTCCAGGAATCGGAGCTTGAATACGAATCGTCTCGGCTGAAAGTGCCATCGCTAAATCATCTTGAAGATTTAAAATTTTTGACACTTTTACATTTGCTGCTGGTTTAAACTCAAAAGTTGAGACTACTGGTCCAGCATACGTACGAACAACATCTCCATCTATTTTGAAGTGTGCTAATTTTTCTATGAGGTAACGAATCTTATCATCAAGTTCACTTTCATCGACGATATGCTTTTTCACATCTGCTTTTTGTAAAAAATCCACAGAAGGAAGCTTAAAATTCTTTGGCTTTTCAACCTTTCCTTTTTCCATAGATTCTAATAATTTTGTATTTTCCTCTAGTTCTTGAACAACTAATGCACCCTTTTGTTCTTTGACTTCTGAGGCTATATCTAAAAGATTCTTTGGTTTATCAAATTTTTCTTCTTTTTTAATAACATCTATTTTTTTTACTTTTATTTCAAAAGGAGTTTTTTCCTCAGAAGGAATTTCCAAATCTTCTCTAAGGTAACTAGGAGTGTCTATTTCATCTATTTTTTGAAAACTCTGAACCTCTTCTAGCTCACAATCATCTATCTCTTTTGGCACTTCTTCAATGTTTTTAGCTATTTTTTCTTGAGCCTTTGGCTTTGGAAATTGTGCTATTATGAATGCTTTAACATGTTCTGCAATTTCTTGTGTGCTTTTGTCTAAAACTATTATTGTAGCAATAGAAGTTATTATAAAAAGGAAAACCCACAAACCAAAAACTCCAATATATGGAGCTAAAAAGTCAACGAAGTCTCCAGCTAGTTTACCTCGAAAATCATTCTCAACCAACATAGATTGGGCCAATAATGATGAGAAAAAAAGTAAAGATAAAGCTACTCCAAGTTCTGTTTTTCTAAAACTATACATTGGGTTTCTATATAAAAAGTACATCGGAATTAAAAATGAAAAGAGATATACGAAAGATATATATCCAAAGTATTTGTGATTGAATAATGCAAAAGAAGCCCCATAACTACCTATGAGCCCGTCATGTCCAAGAAGTGTTGCAAATCCTAAGTAAATTAATACGCCAAAACCTATGATAAATAAAGTGTCTTTCAAGCCATGTTGCCTTTAATAATTATGTATGTGATTGATAAATGAAGTATAGCTAAAAATACTCCATTGGTGGAATTTTATAGATAATTAACTAAACTTAATTTAGAAACTTTACCAACAGTTGAAAGCATGGCTTCATAATTTAATGACAACTGTGTTAGATGTAGAGATGCTTCTGCTAAGTCTATTTCTACTACAGAGGAACGAAGAATCTTAGTACTCGTTTCTAGTAAAGTTGTTCTTTCTAATGATGATAATAAAGCATTTGAATTAGCCCCAACTTGTGATTGAGAGCTTCCTACATGATTAGCTAAGTCATCAATCATCGTTAACGCATTTGACATTCCTACACTTCTAGTATAATTTCCACTTGTACCATCTGGATGCATCTTATTCTCTTCAACAGCTGTAATAATTTCATCTAATCTTTTAAAGAAGTCTGTTTTAGGATCACTAATTGTCAATGCATTATTAGAATTAAATGTAAGAACAGAAGCATTAGTAGTAGCTGAGAAGCTACCACTACCTGCATCATACATTGATATGTTTGCTTTAGTAGTACTACTTTGTAGATCTGTAAATGTAATTTTACCATCGTAACTTAAAGATGTTTGAGCAGATAATGTAGACTTTTCTATAGCTTCATCATAATCAGCTGCATCTGTTGTTGATGTTGGAATATTTCCTGTTGCAAGCATATTAACTACATCCATAAGCTGTCTATATGTCATTTCATCAGCATCAACAGCTGTTCTGGGTGTTGACACATTAAAGATTTTATAATCTGTCACACCTCCATCAAATGAAAAAGTTGATCCACCACTAGCAGTATTTTTAAAATCAATAACAGCAGAATAGGCATTCCCAGAAGTACTATTTCCTTCAAGTTTAAATTGTGTTCCACTTAAAGTACCTGCAGTACCTTGAGATAAATCTGCTACTTCTGATATCTTCGTTGCATTTGTTGCAAAAGCATTTGTTGATTTAAGTATTTGGGGTGTTGTCGAGTTAAGAGTGGAACCATCTTTTGAAAACATTGTTCGACTATAAAGTAACGCATTATTATCTGTTGGTACGGAACTATCAAAAATAGTTGTACCAACTGAGACAGCTCCAACAGTACTAAAATCATCATTTGCTAATGCTGTATCGATTGAAACTCCATTTTCAATTCCTTGATGAGTTATATTTAATTTTACTGTATCACCATTTATTGATACAGTAAAATCTCCAGTAAGTTCTATTTGAGTCTTCAATAAACTATAAGTTGTAGCAGTATCTCCACTAAAAACTTGAGTATACGGAGTCACTGTACCATCTCCATTATCAACAGTAATACTCAAAGTATCTAAAGGCTCAACAGCTCTATCCATAACAAATTTTGCACTAATTAAATGAGATGTTCCCGATGTTGCTTCATGTGAGGATTGAATAAACTTTTTAACATGCAACATATCATTCTCAGCACTGCTTGTCCCTTTAATGATTCTATTAAAATCTGTTTCACCTGCAGCAAGATGATCTATATTCCCAGCTGTTACTCCGTATACAGAAGAGTTTATATCTGCATCATCACCATCACTAAGATCAAAATCAATAGCAGCAACCATATGGAAGTCTAACTTACTGGAACCCTTTATTTTGTCTTCTATCAATATATTACCTAGAGGATCCAGTGAAACATTAACTAAGTCCACATCCGAAGTATTACCAAATGCATTACCAATTTGAGTTAATAATTCACCTACAGTTTCAGAGTCATTCATAGAAACCTGCTTTGAAAATGCTTCACCACTGCTTTTAGTACCTCTAATATAAAAATGACTTTGCATATTTGGACTATCACTTATTGCACCCATCAAATCTCTGATTGTATCTTCTGTAGTTATAACCTCTTTAAGTCCATTTTCATCGCTACTTGAGTTAGTAAAATCAGGATACCTTGCGCTTAGGTTATATTGCTCTATATTTGTAGTCACTTGCCTTTGCACAAGAGATTCTTCACCCAAAAATAAGTCTGCACCACTTAAGTTATAATTCTGCTGTATTCCTGAACCTAAAAATGCGTTCATAGATTGATTATTTCCTCTATAGGTTCCATCATCTGCTATAGGCTTTGTACCTACTGCTGTTCCTGCAAAAATAAATTGTCCATTTATAGATGTATTTGCTAAGTTTTTAAAATGTCCTTCAAGACCTCTAAGCTCTGCCGCAATAGCATTTCTAGATGCTATACTTTGCGTATCATTTTTTGCTTGTATCATTAATGTTTTTGTACGAGAAAGCGATTGTGTAAAATCATTTAAAATGCTATCTGTCTGATTAGACACTTTGTATCCACTGTCAGTACTTTTTTGAATTTGACCTAAAGTTGTTATCTCATTGTCCAATCTCATCGTGTCAGAAAATGTAAGTACATCATCATGTGCATATTGAATTTTCAATCCAGATGCGATTTGTTTATTTACATCAAAAAGTTTTGATTGTAATTGGGAGTTATTTTGTCCGTAAAGATTTTTATAGTACATACTTTGCGTTACCCGCATAATACACCTCCTCTTTTATTAATTATGAGCAATTTTGGTTCCATTAGAGCAATATCGGCTAAACGTTAGTTACTTTTAAGTAAGTTACTACTATCATTTCAAATATTTTAACAAATGCCAGAGTGATGGAATGGTATACATAGCGGATTCAAAATCCGCCGCCTCACGGCTTAGGGGTTCGAATCCCCTCTCTGGTACCATACACTTACAAATCCCTATAAGCAGGGATTAAATAGAGAATAACAATCAAACTATCAGTGATATTCATAGCTTTTTACTGATACCATCAGTAAATAAAAAACCTCTTATACACGATATAAATTCCCCTTACAAATTTATTTTTTCTTTAGATGCAATTAGGATAGAATTAAGGATTTACTATAACAAAAGATGAAAAGCTACATCAAAAACAAGAACAGACTGATAATATTTACAAATCTATTAGTAAATTCTAAGTAATCAGAAAATAGTGCAAGTATTAATTGCTAATTTAACAGCGGGGCCATTAAAGTATTTTACACTCTCTAAAATATCTTTGAAAACTAATGTGCCAAGCTTATCCTTTCTCTTTCCGTAAAGAGTAGCATCACAAACGATGACTACTTCTCTTTGATTGAAACTTCTTGCAACAATCATTGCGTTTATATCTTTGAACACCTCGTCTTTTTTGTATTATTTTTTAGACCCCGATTTTTTTATTAAGCCAGCTTTAATCTTCAAAGAATAGGTGAAAATAAAATAGCTATTCTTCATGGCTTTTGGAAAATGATTTAGCTATTTCTCGAAGAGGTAAAATTTAGTGAAATTGATTTCATTAGTGACGAGATCCTTCTCTTCGTGCTTATGCTAATTTAATTTTCCTTTTAGCCTCATACATAGCCATATCGGCTTGGTTAAGGATTTCTTTAGAATCTTGTTCATCACCCATAAATAGGGTCATTCCTATACTTACTGAACAGGTGTGATGAATATCTTTTAAATTATATTCATCACCCAAGGTTTTTTGAATTTTAGACAGTACTACATCAGCATGTTCTTTCGCTAGCTTTTGATCACTGTGGCAATCTTCAAGTAATACTATAAACTCGTCACCTCCTATACGGGCCACGGTGTCGCTTTCACGTACTACATACAGTAATCGTTGGGCAACTTCACATAACAGGATGTCACCGATTTCATGCCCATGGGTATCATTAAGCCATTTGAATTCGTCTAAATCTAGAAACAAAATAGCACTGTAAGTACGATGGCGCTTACTATTACTTATTGCGTGTGACATGCGTTCAAGTAAAAGACGTCTATTCGGCAATTGAGTTAACGAATCGTGCATCGCAAAATTAAGCAGCTCTTCTTGCATTTGTTTGTGCACACTCAAGTCGAAAAATTGGATCAGTAAGTGAGGTAAACCTTTGAGTACTGTTGGAATAACTTGGTACTCAAACCACACCGCATTACCGCCAGAACTGGTGACTGAAGCTTCGTTTTTCTGCGGTTTCTGCGTTTCCAATGCAGATATGCAGTCCTTTAACACATCAGACTGTTTCCAAGCCTCTATATCATTAAAGTTTTGCGCCAGAAGGCTTTCTTTCGTCTTACCCACATAACTGGCATACGCATCATTGGCGAACACACATTGTCCAGTAACTGAATACACCCCAACAGGAATCGGAGAGCTATACAAAACAGTTTCATTAAATGCCAGTGAATCGGCAAGATTACTTGTGCGCTCTTCTACTTTTTTTTCTAAATTATGGTTGGCCTCAGTCAATGCACTGCTCGCCGTAAATAAGCGTTGTTGCATTTTATCCATTGCCGCTATTAAGCGACTTAACTCATCTTGCTTAGACTTATCAGGATAGTCTAACGGAATGGGTTCCTTCGACTCTGCGACAAACTCCATTTGAGAAACAACATTGGTTAATTGGGACAAGGGGCGCGACAAAACTTTAGTCATAACCAAGTAAAATATTATCCAAAGGCCTGTAGTTTTTATCAATGAATTAATAAATATGACAAAAAAGCTGTAGGTCACTCTATCAATCGCCACAGAACGATTGCTGTATACCGTCATTACACCTATATCACGAATACCAAAAACAGATTCCTTCTGTAAATTAGACGTATAAAATTGAGTGTGTGATAAAAAGTTAGTTGGCTCTATAAGAGCTGTTAATGGAACGGAGCCTATCTCTGCAAATATCTCTCCGGAATTCGAGGTAATTTTTACCCCAGTAATAATCGAAGATTGAGCTATTCCCTGTGCAATGGTTTTTAAAAGTGCTTCATCCATCTCCCACATAGCTTCGGATACACCACCATTGAAAGATTTTCCAATTGAAGTTAAGTCTTCAGAAATGGTTTTTTGGATCGAAGAATATTCCAGTAACAATTGAATTACTGTTACAAAAATGGCTAAAATAACGTAGCCGCCAAAGACCAATCTGAATAATCGAGCACTTAAAGATTGTGTGAAGCCAATATGAGTTTCTTTCATCTAACTTCAGCCATCCAACTAGCATCACTTTGTGATAAGAAGCGGGAGAAGATTTGTTTGAACGTGCCATCATCGCGCATTTCCATAATTAAACGCTCCCAATCCTTGGCATCGGCTTGGGAAAAACGACTTTTGGCCAAAACAAGAGCAGCCAAAATACCTTTATCAGAAGGAGCCCAATCTTGTATCATCACATCATTTTCCATATTAAGTTCCTTTAAAAACTTACGGTATACAACAGGCGGAGCAAATATTGCATCAACACGCCCCAACATAAACTTATTAAATAAGATTCCAATATTAACACTTTCTTCAACACGATTTTCAAGACGCATCTGCTTAAGCCAACGTTCATGTTCTTCACCGTGATTGAAACTACGAACCACACCGAACACCAACTTAGGATGATCTCTAAAATCGTTTGCTGAACGTACTTTTATTCCAAGTTTAGATTTTACTAGCGCATAATTTTTGATTTTATTGTATGGAATAAACCAGCCAAAGCTCTTGCGTTTTTCATTTACAATACCGTCAACAGTCATGTCTAAATGGCCTGTAGAGAGATCGCTCCAAGTACGTGCGCGCGGCAGTACAAAACTTGTAATCTCACAGTTGGTGCGCTTTCGAAGTTCCTTAACTACATCAGGACTTATACCCTTGCTTTGAGTATTTTCATTGAAATGGAATAGACCATAGTCAAAAAACGCAAGACTGATTGGTTTGCTGCCACAATTAACCGGACCAGCCATACAAGCTGTGTTCAACATTCCAATAAACATAGCAAAGAAAATTATTTGTCTAAACATCATTATTATTCCAAAACTTAAATTACGTACTAAACTCACATGGATTATAACACTTTATTTTAGTGGGATTTATAAATTAACTAGACAAAACACAGGAAAATAGGATGCTACCCTTTTTCATCGTTACTTTAGTCAACAGAATTTACTCAATATGCTTTTTTACTATAACCCCAACTATTCTTTAATTGGGCTACATCATTATAAGCTTCAAATTTATCCATGTCAATATTAATTGATTTTTATCTACATCCCATATTTCTTTTTTACAATTTTTTCTACATTAATATTGTCGATTATTACTCAGTAAGTTATAAAAAAAAATGATGATTCTAAATTTAAGATAATAATAAATAAACTATAGTATACTTAAAATATAACATAAAATAAAAGGATATGTGATGAAGAAATTTTCTCTTTTACTCATTATGCTCCCAGTAATCGTTGGAGCGATGTCTATAACAGAAGTTGTGCAAAAAGCACTGGAAACTCACCCCCAAGTACAAATGAAAAAGGAGGATTTAAATGCTGAACAAAAAACACTGACAAAAGTAAGAGCAGGATATCTCCCATCAATTGATTTATCATATAGTGTTGGTCCAGAAAGGACTAATACTATTTCAAACAATAGAACTAGCTTTGATTATACTCGTGAAGATGCTTCTGCCACATTTACACAACCTTTATTCTCAGGTATGTCTACTGTAAATGGTGTTAAACAGCAAAAGGCACTTATCGTATCTGCAGATCAAAAAGTAAAAGAAGGTGTAAACAATCTAGCACTTGAAGCTGCTACAGCATACTTAGAGATGCTTAAAAACAAAGAGTTACTTCAAATAGCCAAAGAAAATGTTGACGTTCATGAAAAATACCTTGGGCAAATAAAAGAAAAAGTTGATGCTGGAGTTGGAAGAAGTTCTGATTATAAGCAAACACTTTCTCGTTATGAAAATGCTCAAAGTGTTTACTACCTATCAGAACAAAACTATGAAAATTCTATATACAATTTTCAACGTGTTTTACCTGATGAAATAGTGAAAGGATACTTAGAAAAACCAACTGTTGGTAATTTGCCAGCTGAAGATTTAGAGACTTTAGTTGATATGGCAATAAAAAACAATCCAACAGTACATGTATCTCAAGCTGATATTAAAGCTGCTCAAGCTGCAGTATCTAGATCAAATTCTGCATACTATCCTACAGCTGATCTTAGAGCACAAGCTTTTTGGGATCAAAATATTAATGGTGTTGGTGTAAAATCAGGAAGTAATCATGACGAGAATAGCGGTTGGAATGTGTTACTTGTATTAAATTACAATCTTTTCAATGGTATGTATGACCAAGCTAACAAAAAAGTAAATCAACACAGAGTGCTTAAGCAAAGCTCTACACTTGCTGATGCAAAACGTTTTGTGACAGCAAATACTAGTTTAGCCTGGTATACATTCAAATCAACAAAACAGCAACTAGTTCATATAGAGAAAAATATTCAAGCAAGTGCGGAGACAGTTGCTGATTATAAAGAAGAAAATGATTTAGGAAGAAGAAGTATTATAGATCTTTTAAATATTGAGCTAGAGTACAATGGCGCTAAAAATCGTAAGGTCACAGCTGAATACGACAACCTGTTTTCTTACTATCAAATTTTATCTCATACAGGTAAAATATTAGAAGTAATAGATGGCAACGCTAAATAGTGATTTTAAAGATCCAATTTTAGAATGCTTAGTAATTTTTACCAAGCTCTACAATCGTCCATATAGTGCTGATGCACTGGTGGCCGACTTACCTTTGGAACCTGGAAGAGTCACTCCAAAACTCTTTTCATTAGGTTCAAAAGGTTCAAAATCAGCCTTTTCTAGAGCTGCAAAACGAGCAGGATTTATTTCTAAGTTAGTAAACTACTCATTTAGTGATATATCCCCTCTTCTTTTACCTGTTATCTTAGTTTTAAAAGGCGATAAAGAGAATGAAAAAGCCTGTATATTAACAGAGATAAGTCCTGATAAAAAATACGCAAAAATAATACTTCCTGACATTGAAGAAGGTGAAAATTGGATAGAAGCAAAAACATTAGAGAGTGAGTATACTAATTTTACATTTTTACTAAAACCTGAGCACCACTTTAAGGATGTACATAAGCGTATCTTAAAACATGAACAACAGCACTGGTTTTGGGGAACATTAGCTTATTCAAAAAGTATATATATGGATGTTATTATTGCATCATTACTCATAAATCTTTTTGTTATGGCAAGCCCTATTTTTACACTAAACGTATATGATAGGGTCGTACCAAATAATGCAATAGATACTATGTGGGTGTTTGCCACAGGTATTATTGTTATATATCTATTTGACATGATTCTAAAGTTTTTACGCTCTTATTTCCTTGAAAATGCAGCTAAAAAAAGTGATGTTATTATGTCATCATTAATATATGAACATGTTTTAAATCTAAAAATAGCATCTAAACCTCGTTCAGTAGGTTCTTTCGCTAGTAATTTAAAAGATTTTGATTCAATCAGAGGTTTTTTTACGGCATCATCAATAGCAACAATGATAGACCTGCCCTTTACTCTTATATTTTTATTCATTATCTATATAATTGGTGGTTGGCTAGTTGCGATACCAGTAATAAGTGGTTTATTAATCATTTTATACAGCAATATTGTTGAAAAACCGATGAGACATAGTGTAGAAAGTACTTATGAAGCCTCAGCTAGGAAAAATGCTGTTTTAATTGAATCACTCACAGCCTTGGAGACTATCAAAGCGTTAGGTATTAGTGGACATTCTCAATGGAAATGGGAAGAAGCTACAGGTGATGTAGCCCAAAAAGGTTTAACATCAAAAATTTATTCAAACTCTATAACGACAGTTGTAAACTTTATAATTCAGATCAATACAGTAGCTATAATTATAGGTGGTGTATATGCCATAGGAGATAAAGCTTTGAGTATGGGTGGACTTATAGCTGTTATGATGCTTGGTTCGAGAACCCTAGCACCTTTGGGTCAAGTAGCGTCACTCATAGCAAATTTTCAACAAACTAAAACAGCATATGATGCTATCAATCGTATTATGCACCTTGGTGTTGAACGTGAAGAAGCCAAAAAATTTGTTGAGCGTCCATTATTTAAAGGAAATATTGAATTTCAGCATGTAAGTTTCATTTATCCTGATACAGAAAAAAAAGTTTTAGATGATATAAGTTTCATCATTCAAGCTGGAGAATCTGTTGGAATCATTGGTACCAATGGTTCAGGAAAAACAACCATAGAAAAACTTATATTAGGCCTGTATGAACCAACTGAAGGCTCTATTTTAATAGATGGTATTGATATCAAACAAATAGATCCTGCAGACTTGAGACGTAGTATCTCTTATGTACCACAAGATGTCCTCCTTTTTCAAGGTACATTAAAGGATAATATTATTTTGCGTTCTCCAAATGCAAGTGATAAAGCGATTTTATATGTATCGAAGATGAGTGGTGTGAATGATTTTGCTGATACTCATCCAATGGGTTACGATATGCCAATTGGTGAAAGAGGAGATGGACTTTCTAGTGGACAACAACAGTCTATATCTATTGCTAGAGCTTTCATACATACAGCACCTATGATTTTACTAGATGAGCCAACAACCTCAATGGATAGTATCCATGAATCTAATTTTATTAAAGCAATGAGTTCTTATAAAACAAATCATACACTTTTACTAATATCACATAAAGACAATCTACTATCTCTCACTC
The DNA here is from genome assembly GCF_047622445.1 of Sulfurimonas sp. Classification (GTDB taxonomy): domain Bacteria; phylum Campylobacterota; class Campylobacteria; order Campylobacterales; family Sulfurimonadaceae; genus Sulfurimonas. The sequence continues at coordinate 4,005 of NZ_JBLHOE010000024.1, read as the reverse complement.
AACGTCTCATTTTATTAGATCAAGGTAAAATCGTTTTAGACGGAACACACGATGATGTAATAAACAAATTACATAAAACAAATAGGAAAGTGCGTCATGAATCTTGAAGATAAATTTCTAGAATACTCTTACAACAAAGATGATATTGAAAACTTTCACATAAAAGATGATGATGATTTAGCATATATGAACTCAGTTAGTTCAGCAATGCTTATGCATACTACATTAAGTACTAGACTCATGCTATGGCTTAGTGCAATTGTAATTATCTGGCTTATTATCTGGGCTTACTATGCCAAAATAGATGCCTTAACAAGAGGCCAAGGAAAGATAATTCCTTCACATCAAATACAAGTTATTCAAAATTTAGAAGGTGGTATAGTTGGTGAAATTCTTGTTCAAGAAGGAGATAGCGTAAAAAAAGGCGACATACTTATTAAAATAGATGACACCAGTTTTGCTAGTAATTATGCAGAAAGTCAACTTCGATATGATGAACTGCAAGCAAAGACTATAAGACTCATGTCTGAATCCACAGGTAAAAATTTTAAAGCAAGCAAAGAAGTCAGAAAAAGATCACCTCTACTCATTAAGCACGAAGAATCACTCTATAGAAGCAATAAAGAACAATTAGAAAACAATATACTCATATATAAACGCCGTCTTCAACAAAAGAGAGCTGAACATCAAGAGGCTAAAGCAAAACTAGCACAGCTAAAAAATAATTTTAATCTAATCTCACAAGAAGTAGAACTCAATAGACCTCTCGTAAAAAAAGGTCTCGTATCTGAAGTTGAATTTCTACAACTTCGAAGACAACAAGGTACAATTAAAGGTGATATGAAATCTATCAAACTTTCTATTCCTAGACTCTATTCAATTATAGAAGAACAACACAACAATGTCATAGAAGTTAAACTAAAATTTCAAAATGCTGCTAAAGAAGCATTTAATGAAGCGAGAGCGGAAATGTCTAGGATTGAAAGTTTAAATGTTGCTAGAGAAGACAAGGTAAAAAGGACACTTGTACGATCTCCTGTTAATGGAACAATCAAACAGTTACTGGTAAATACTGTAGGTGGGGTAGTAAGACCGGGGATGGATATTATAGAAATTGTTCCCTCTCAGGACAACTTACTAGTTGAAGCTAAAATAAGACCAGCCGATATTGCTTTTTTATATCCAGGTCAAAGAGCTATTGTGAAATTTTCTGCTTATGACTTTGCAATCTACGGCTCACTTAAAGGTACACTAACACATATTAGTGCTGGTACTATAGTAGATGAGATAGATAAACAAAGCTACTATTTAGTTCGAATTAAAACTGATAAAAACTATTTAGGCAATGAAGCAAACCCATTACAAGTAATTGTTGGGATGACTACGGATGTAGATATTATAACAGGAAAGAAAACTGTACTTAACTACATCTTAAAACCAATCTTACGAGCAAGGGAAAATACTTTAAGCGAAAGGTAAAAATAATGAAAAAAATAATTTTATTTACTAATATGTCTTCTATACAAAAGCATTGGAGTAATGCGCTTAAATCATCGTGGATAACTATGTCTATAGAAAATTTTTCTACTTTAACAGCTTTCTTAGATACAGAGACAACTCCTATTATTATTTTATTTGATGAGATGAGCATTTCTAGTATACATGAAGCACTTATTAAATTAAAAGAATATAACTTCGTGACAATCTTACTCTTTAATGTATTACCTGAAGTACATCATGCTTCCAGCCTTTTAGGAGAAGGAATCAAAGGTTATGAAAACTCATTTTTAGGTAAAGAAAATCTACTTAAGATGATTGAAAAAGTTGAAAATGGGCATAACTGGTTCTTCTCCGATTTAACACACTATATAATAAATAAATATATTAAAAATAAAACTTCAGATGAGCCTAGTTTTATGTCACTATTAACAGAAAAAGAAAAAGATATAGCCATTATGATAACTGCTGGATTATCAAACAAAGAGATTGCACAAGCAGAAAAAATTGCCCTATCAACTGTTAAAGGGCATATTCACCATATCTTTGAAAAGGCTGGAGTAACAGATAGACTTTCTCTCGCATTAAAATTTAAATAATTTTTTAAAGAAAATGAATCCCCACCTAATGTGGGAACTCATAATTAAACCCATAACTAAGATAGTTACGAATTATAGCCTTAGCTACTATATAGTATCAATTGGTATATCAATATCAATCATCAATGTCACATCTCCAGATGCATCAGTATAAATATTATAATCAGTATCCGTTGTATGATTTACAAACGAACCTGTATCCACACTAACCTCTGTGTCTGTAGGCGAACCATCAGATTCAATAACAAGTGTACCGTTACTATTACCTGTTGCGCTTATAACATCTGTAACACTAATATGTTCTGGTGGTGTACTACCGATTATGCTTGAATCATCTCCTAATTGAACCACCTCAATATTGGATATATTTGACAAGTCAAGAGTGCCGCCACTAACAATGAGTGTATCGGCTCCTTCTCCCCCGTCTATTGTATCCATACCTGCTCCACCATCAATAGTGTCATTTCCAGCTCCACCGTCAATATAGTCATTACCATCTCCACCTACAATAGTATCATCAGCACTTCCGCCTAAAATTGTATGGGAATCAGCTACACTCGGATCACTTTCAGTAGTAACTATATCCATTGTCGGTACAAAATCATTCGCTAATACTACCGGACTTGTTAAAGTCATTACAACATCATTTGTAATGCTTAAATCAGTATTTAATCCAAGATCACTAGCACTAATTATCCAATTTCCATCTATATTTGCTGTAATAACAGTCGTTCCATCAGCCAATGTTATATATGAACCTGTAGGGAATTCACTAAATGTAACAGTTGAGATTGCTTCACTTCCATCAGTATCACTCAATCCTAAACCATTTATATACAATAATGAATCATAATAATCTGGTGTCGATATTACGGTACCATATATATTAAGTATACTAAATCCGTCAGTACCACCACTACCATCATTTTGATCTGCTATAACTAAAGTACTAAACGCCGTAGTACTAGTTACAGTAATAGTATCACCACCTTGATCAAGTTGATTTCCATTTATAGTATAAACAGGTACTATTCCTCCATCTGAAACTACATTAAGTATATCACCATCTTGGTTTGTAAATGTAATATCTCCAATATCAATTTCACCACTTGAATTAAATAGTTTGATAGATATAATATCATCTGAAATATGTTTAACATCTATATTGATAGTATTTAGTGTAGTATCTGTCGGTAAATCGATTTGAAGTACCTCATTATTACCAAATTCAATATCTCTATCATCATTAGATCCTGTATTACTATCAATTCCAAGACCATTACCACTTGTATTAACCTGTATAATGGAATTAACATCATTAAGAGAAGTTAATTTTAACCCTTCTGCTGTTTCAAAAATATTTGGTGCGTCATTCACATCATCACCCATTGATAATGCACTTGTATCGATAACTGGAGGTAATATCGTTAAACCTACACTCAAACCATCAATTTTAACAGAGTCAGTAACAGGTGTGATATCTACAGTCATTGTTTGAGCATCACTCCAATCTGTACCATCACTCGCACTAAAATCAAAAGAAGTATTATCAGCTAAATGTTCATTATTTAAAAATTTAAATGTCAACGAGTCTGCTTCAAGACTGGCTACAGTAATAATATCCCCTATTTCAGCAGCTATACCATCTATATATAAAGTACCATTAATCGGTAAAGCATCAATTCTAATCTCTACCATATCATCACCGTCTACATCATCAAAATTAGGAAAATCAGCCGTAGACAAGGTATATACAATATCTTCTGTTACTAAAATCATACTATCTGTAATAGTTGGTTGATCATTAGTACCATCAATTGTTACACTCACTTCAGTTGTGGTATCTTCACCCGTATCATTATTGGTAACACCTACTGTATATGTCTCAGTAATAGTCGGTGTATCTTCA
>NZ_JBLHOE010000023.1:0-46016 GCF_047622445.1 Sulfurimonas sp. | reverse complement strand
TGAAAGCAGTTTCTGCTGAGAAAACAGATGTGAAAGCTGTTCCTGCTGAGAAAACAGATGTGAAACAAGTGCATGCTGAGAAAACAGATGTGAAAGCAGTTTCTGCTGAGAAAACAGATGTGAAAGCTGTTCCTGCTGAGAAAACAGATGTGAAACAAGTGCATGCTGAGAAAACAGATGTGAAAGCAGTTTCTGCTGAGAAAACAGATGTGAAAGCTGTTCCTGCTGAGAAAACAGATGTGAAACAAGTGCATGCTGAGAAAACAGATGTGAAAGCAGTTTCTGCTGAGAAAACAGATGTGAAAGCAGTTTCTGCTGAGAAAACAGATGTGAAAGCAGTTCCTGCTGAGAAAACAGATGTGAAAGCAGTTTCTGCTGAGAAAACAGATGTGAAAGCAGTTTCTGCTGAGAAAACAGATGTGAAACAAGTGCATGCTGAGAAAACAGATGTGAAAGCAGTTTCTGCTGAGAAAACAGATGTGAAACCAGTTGATATTGCAAAAATAGATATGAAGTCTAATCAACCCATAGAAGTAGGCAATGTAGTAAAAGAGAAAAGTACATATGATGTAAAAGACACGGCTAAAATAGATGTAAAGGTAGAAGATACTGTTGATGTGAAAGTACCAAAGAGTGCTGTACCCAAAACTTCAGTAGAATTGGATGAAACACAAGAATTAAAACAAAAATATAATACTAGAGTTGATGAAAAAAAGCTAGAAACTATTAAGGAAGTAAAATCTACACCACTTTTTAAAGCACAAGAAAAAGTAGAACATACAACAGAACAATTAGTACAGATAAAGCAATTCAAAGTTGAAGAGAAAACTCCTAAATCAAGAGCCGACGAGACCTTGAAGCTTCTGCTCCGAGGAGAAAAACCTTCAAATGACAATACTAATCTTGGAATGACAAAGGATTTCTCAGTAGCAACAGCAAGAGTTATCGCCCCTAGGGCAACTACTGAAGCTTCCAAATCTGTAGAACAACTTCTTCGTGGAGATGTTGGAGATGATATATCTAAAGTTGACGGCTTACAAACAAACAAAGCAGATAGTTTTGAAGTAAAAATTAATGAAGCAAAACAGATGCTAAAGTATCTTTCTCAAGATGTAAAAACAGCAATAGAAGACTATAAATCTCCATTTACAAGAATCAAAGTACAGCTCAACCCTGCAAAAATGGGGGAAGTTGATTTAACAGTAGTACAACGTGGAAAAAATCTTCATATTAACCTTACTTCAAACAATGCTGCGATTAACACCTTGGTTTTAAATGCGAATGATTTAAAAACACAGCTAACAAATAATGGAATACAAAATGCTACATTAAACTTTAGCGACAGCTCTCAAAATAGTGAACAAAATTCTCAACAACGTAATCGTCAAAATGAGCGAAAAGCAGATGAAGAATATAACTATTTTGACAACGAAGAGCAAAATGAAGAGATTATAGACTCTTTAGAAATTGTAGTTCAAAACTACGCTTAAAGGATAAATTATGGCAATAAATGCATATGGAAGTAATTTAGCAACCAATGGAGCTGTAGGTACTAGTTCAACAGCAGTAGAAGATAAAACAGTCTTAGGCAAAGATGATTTTATGACTCTTCTTTTAGTTCAGTTACAACATCAAGATCCTACTGAGCCTATGGATAGCGAGAAAATTTTAACACAAACATCACAACTTGCTGGTCTCGAATCCTCTGAAAACACAAGGACAGCTTTAGAAGAGTTAACTGCTTCACTAGGCAGCACAAATCAGTTCTCAACAATTTCAGCTATTGGGAAAACGGCAGACTTAGGAAGTGATGCTATTGCACTTGATGAAGGGAGTGCAGCTTCTTTTGAAGTTTATTTTCCTTCTGCTATTGAGCAAGGAACTGTAAGTATTACAGATTCAGATGATAATACAATCACTACAATTGATGTTGGAACAAATCCATCCGGTGTGTATAAATTCGATTGGGATGGTTTAGACTCTAATGGTAATTTAGCTACAAGTGGTATCTATCATGTTAACGCTTCTTATTCTGACCCAGATGGAAACACGTTACAAACTAGACTGGGTGCTTACCCGATAGAATCAGTAAGATTTGAAGGTGGGAGTACACTTGTAAAAGTTGGTTCTAATTATGTGCCATTAGAAAACATAGTAGAAGTATACTAAAAGGAGTTTATTATGTTGACTCAAGCTTTTTATACGGGACTTGCAGGGGTTAGAAGTAATCAGTTTGCAATTGACGTTACATCAGATAACTTAGCAAATATCAGTACTACAGGCTTTCGTGGTTCAGAATATGAATTTGCATCTCTCTTTGAAGATGCAATAAATACATCACATAGTCTTAATTCTAGTACAGTTGGTATAGGATCAAGAATACAGGCAACAGCTTTAAAAGAAGCGCAAGGTTCACTAGAGTTAACAGATAGAAGTACTGATTTAGCTATTTTAGGTAATGGTTGGTTTGGTACTCAAGGTGCCAATGACCCTATTTACACACGTGATGGTGCTTTTACTTTTGATGCTAATAGTGATCTAGTATCTCAGGATGGCGCTTACGTACTCGGAACAATAGGTGGTAATATTAGTGATGATGATACCCTTACTGAGATTATTGATGAAGTCCCACTGGGAAATGTTGGGACTCAGGAAAAATTACGTTTTCCAAGTACATTAACGTATCCTCCAGTAGCTTCGACAACAGCAAGTTTTATTGGTAACATCGGTACAACAGATGATTTAAGAACAATGAGTGCAGGTGTAATTGACCCAGAAAACAATAGAAATAACTTAGAACTTATCTTTACTAAAGCTACAAATCAAGTTCCTCCTGGAATTCAGTGGGATGTTATAGCGAAAACAAAAAGTCTTGATGAGCAAACAACATATGATACTCAAGAAGGATTTGTAGAATTTGATTCTCAAGGTTCATTACTTTCAAGTACATTTACTACTATAGACAATAATGGAGTGGATGTTACAATAGACCTAGGAACAGGTTTTAATGGTGTATTATCAAACAATACAGCTATAAGTGCTTCAAGTTCTGCTAATGGTACGATTGGTGGAGATTTAGTAGGATATTCCATAAATAAAAATGCAGACGTTCTTGCTACATTTTCAAATGGATTTCAAAGTAGTGTTGGAAAAATTGCTGTATACCATTTTCAGAATGATCAAGGTCTTGAGCGTATAAATGGTTCAAAATTTCAAGAAAGCTCAAATAGTGGCCGACCATTATTTTACAAAGATTCAGATAATCAAAATATTATTGGTGTAGATATAGCAAATTTTAAATTGGAAGGTTCTAATATTGACATGACCTATGGAATTACGGAGCTTATAATCTTACAAAGATCTTTTGACGCGAACTCAAAGTCTATAACAACTGCTGACCAAATGATGCAAAAAGCCCTTAATATGGATGCTTAATCCAGCTAATATGAAGTTGGAACACTAAGTGCTATATATTCATTAATAACTAAATAAATTTATCTCTTTTGAGTAAATTATAAAAAAGGATACAAAATGTTAAAGTCATTATTTGCCGGTGTATCCGGTCTACAGTCACATCAAATTGCGATGGATGTAGAGTCAAATAACATAGCGAACGTTAATACCGTTGGATTTAAATATTCTCGTGCTAATTTTTCAGATCTTTTAGCACAAACAAAGTCAATAGCAACAGCTCCTCAAGGTCAACTTGGAGGAAAAAATCCTGTTCAAATTGGTCTAGGTTCAACAGTAGCTTCAAGTACACGTATTTTTTCACAAGGATCTATTCAAAATTCAGATAAGAATACAGATGTAGCTATTCAAGGGGATGGATTTTTTATAATTTCTCCAGATAGTGGTAATACATATAAATATACTCGTTCGGGAGACCTTAAATTTGATGCATCTGGAAACTTCGTCGATAATAATGGTTTTATAGCACAAGGTTGGGTAAGAGATGCAGGTACAGGTTTAGTTGATTCAACTGCTCCTATCACAAATATACAAATTGCACCTGGATTAACAACTCCAGCTAGTCCAACAAGTGATGTAGTTTTAAAAGCAAATCTTAACTCAGGCCCTTTAGTAGAGAGTTTTTCTCCTGCGTATCAGGTTAAAACGGGAACATCAGGCTCAACACCAGCTTTAGATTCAAGTGGTAATGCTATTGCCTCGGGAAATGTAGGTGTAATGTTCAATGAAATTGGACAAGCATTCTCTCTACAAGCAAATCAGGGTGTATGGGCTTCATTCGTAAGTGCTGAAATTGCCGCTCCTGCTGCAGTAAGTGCTTCTGTTTCTTCTATTACATCTGTAACAAATAATGTAGCGTTAGATGATGATTCACTCAACATTACAATAGATGCAGTAAATATTACTTTAGCTGACTCTGGGACTGCTAACACAGCTGATGAGAATGGTCTCAGGTATGCTAATGCAATTAATGCTCAGTTGGATACAGCTGGTAAATCAGGGATATCTGCTGTCTATGATTCAAGTACGGATAAATTATCAATTGTTAATACTCAAGCTGCTCCTGTACAAATAACTGCTGTTGCAGCTGCTGGTAATAGTGGTTTAGGAACCTTGGCTTTACCTTACACAGTCGGTGGAAATCAACTTGACATAACATTTACCCTTGATGATGGGAGTACAAAAAGTATAACTACGTCTAACGGAACAGGTACAGAAAGTGTCATAGAAAATGCAAACAGATATGTTGCCGCGATTAATGCACAGACTGCAACAACAGGTGTGGCTGCTTCGGTTAATGTAAATAATGAAATTGAACTTGTAAATACAAATGCTAATCCTGCTGCTTCACACAATATTAGATTGACAGTTGGTACGAATGATAACAGTGGATTATCAGATACTACAGCAACAACAGCCTATAAGTATCAGTATGACCAATCAGGTAGTAGTACAACGACTGCAGGTTTTGCTAAAACATTTACGACAATGGCTGACTTAAGAACTGCCTTAGAAAATGAAGCACGAAATGTTGGACCTGTTATAGATGGTTCTATTAGTTCAACCGTTCTCCCAACAGATGGTACAGATAATATTTTAGATATGGTTATTGATGGAGTTACTATTAATGTTCCAGCATTGGTTGGAGCTGATACGGCGGCTAATACAGCTATAAGATATGCAAGTGAAATCAATATTGATTTAGTAGCAGCAGGTAGGCCAGATATAGTTGCTACGGCTGTTGGTGATGAACTAATTATTACAAATAGTTCAGGTATTGATATTGACATTACAGCTGTTACAAATGCTGGTGTTAGTGGACTTACAGCTCCTACTACAATATTAGCTATAGATCCAACACCAAAAGATATTAAGATAGAAGTGAGTGTTAACGAACAAGGTAAGTTAGAGATAATAAACCCAGGTGGTGGTGCTGATGCTTATGATATGAATCTAAAAGTTACGGCATTTACAGCGCAAGGTATTACTGAAAACGAATACTTTACAACGAATATGGTAGCTTTAAACTCAAGTTTACCTACAGGTAGTGCCGGTACAGCATTCTCACAAAGTTTTAATACAGCGACGCATTCAAGTTCTATTGATATTTTTGATTCACTTGGTTCAAAACATACACTAAGAATGGAATTTAGAAAAACAGCACTTGATATTGCTACAGGTAGTGCATGGGACATGTTGATTACTGTTCCAGAACCAGCATCCATTGATACCTTATCCCCATTGAATCAAAAGACTGGACAAATAAGGTTTAATAATGATGGTTCATTAGCAACTTTTAGTCCTCCAAATATATCATTTTCAGGTAATAATGGCTCATCTCCAGAACAGCAAGTAAACTTAAGATTTGGTACAGCCAATGCTTTTGATGGAATGACAAGTTTTGATTCAACTTCTTCTACATCTGGGATTAGTCAAGATGGATTTACCGGTGGTGATTTAGTTGGAATAAGAATAGATCAGAGTGGTACCTTAGTTGGTTCATTTTCAAACGGTCGTTCTTTTGGTTTAGCGCAAATAGGTATGGCTAAATTTACAAATAATGAAGGTCTAGGAACAGAAGGTGGAAATATTTTTGTTCAAACTGCCAACTCTGGTGACCCTATTATTGGTACAGCCGCAACTGCTGGACGTGGATTTATTCAGTCATCTGCACTCGAGGCTTCAAATGTTGACCTTTCTCGTGCTTTAACCCAACTGATTATTATTCAGCGTGGTTATCAAGCAAATGGTAAAACTATTACAACTTCAGATCAGTTACTCCAAACTCTCATTGGATTGAAAAACTAAATTTAATCCTAATTTGATATAATTTCTTCACTATAAATGAAGGAATTATTCACATGCAATTCTCTGCACCCCTTAAATCAAACTCAAAAAAAGTAATGTTATTAGGTTCCGGTGAACTTGGTAAAGAAGTTATCATCGAAGCGCAACGCTTAGGTCTTGAGACTATCGCTGTTGACAGATATGAAAATGCTCCTGCTCATCATGTAGCACATCGTTCTTATGTACTCAATATGCAAGATAAAGATGCTATCTTAGAGATTATCCGTCGTGAAAAACCTGACTATATTTTACCTGAGATTGAAGCTATTTCTATTGAGGCTTTGTTTGAAGCTGAGAAAGAAGGTTTTAATGTCATTCCCAATGCCGAGGCTGTTTCTAAAACGATGAACCGTAAAAATATTCGTACTTTTGCAGCTGAGGATTTAGGTCTTAAAACTGGTCCTTATAAATTTGTTACAACGAAAGAGGATATGTTAGAAGCTGCTCAGTCATTAGGGTTTCCCTGTGTGATTAAGCCTGTTATGTCTTCATCTGGTCATGGTCAATCTGTGGCAAGAGATGAAGGAGATATACCACTTTCTTGGGAGATGGCAAAAGAAGCAAGAGGTGATGCGAGCGAGTTAATTGTTGAAGCTTTTGTTGACTTTGATTACGAGATTACAATGTTAACTGCTAGAAATGGACAAGAGACTGTGTACTGCGAACCTATCGGACATGAGCAAAGAGATGGTGATTATGTGTTCTCGTGGCAACCAATGCAAATGAGTAATGTAGCAAAAGCTAAGGCACAGAACATGGCAAAAGTGATTACTGACGGTCTTGGTGGTCAAGGTCTTTTTGGAGTTGAAATGTTTGTTAAAGGAGATGAAGTATATTTCTCTGAGGTTTCCCCACGTCCACACGATACAGGAATGGTAACCCTCATCACTCAGTCTCAAAGTGAGTTTGCACTTCATCTTCGTGCAGTTCTTGGTCTTCCTCTTGGTTTTACTTTTTATGGAGATGGTGCATCGGCTGCATTTAAATCTGAGACGCATAACTATGCTCCAGTTGTAGATGTGGATGATAGTTTATTTTCTGATAATTCTTTTGTAAGAGTATTTTCAAAACCTGAAGCTCACAAAGGAAGACGTTTAGCAGTAGCACTTGTTTTTGATAAGGTTGAAAAAGCTTTAGAAAAGTCTCGTGCAATGATTACTAAAATTAAGGATGCATAAATGAAAATAGTTTTACTTGATGCTTTAACATTCGGCTCTACTAGTTTAAGTGGCTTTGACACTTTAGGTGAAGTAGAAATTTTTCAAACTACTTCAAAGGAACAAACATTAGAACGTATAGCTAACGCAGATGTTATTGTGACTAACAAAGTTGTTATAACTGATGAACATATGCAAGAGTGCAAAAATCTAAAGCTCATTTGTGTAGCTGCGACTGGAATGAATAACGTTGATTTAGAAGCTGCAAAGAAGCAAGATATACAAGTGAAAAATGTAGCTGGTTACTCAACTGACTCTGTAATTCAACATACATTTTCTATGCTTTTTTACCTAATGGGACATTCTCGTTATTATGATGAAGTGGTGAAGGATGGAAGGTACTCTCGAAGTCCTATCTTCACTGATGTCTCAAAACCATTTTTTGAAATTAAAGGTAAAAAATGGGGAATAATTGGCCTTGGTTCTATTGGTCGTGGAGTTGCAAATATTGCTCAAACTTTTGGTGCAGAAGTGTATTACTACTCAACAAGTGGAGTTAATCGTACAGATGACTTCCAGCGTGCAAATTTATATGAGCTTTTAAAGACTTGCGATATTATCTCTATTCATTCCCCTCTTAATGAAAAGACAAATAATCTTTTAGATTATGAACAATTACAAATGTGTAAAGACGGTTCTATTATTTTAAATCTTGGACGTGGTGGTATAATTAACGAAGGTGCGATTGTGAAAATAATTGATGAGAAAAATATATCTTTTGCTTTAGATGTTTTAATGCAAGAACCTATGAAAGAAAATCATCCTTTTTTATTGGTAAACAATAAAGAAAACCTTTATATTACGCCACATATTGCTTGGGCATCTGTTGAGGCACGAGAGAAGCTTATTACTTTAACTATTGAGAATATTCAATCTCTGAACTAGCTCTTTTTTTCTCCGCTTTTCTAGCGGCAACGATTTTACCATTTTCTTCTGAAGTTGCTTTTTTATTCGCTTTGGAAAATGGTATGCCTCAACTTTCTGCTCTTTTCTTTGCATCACTTGGTAATATTTTGGCGATTATTCTTAACTACTTCCTTGGATTTTGGCTTTACGATAAAACAAAAGAAAAATTACACTCGAGTAAAATAGGAAGAAAATCACTCTATTTTGGCTATAAATATGGATTTATTAGTTTATTTTTAACATGGATTCCGATATTCGGTGATCCACTAACATTAGTTACTGGAATACTTAGACTAAGATTTATATCATTTTTACTTATAGCAGGTACTTTGAGAATACTTAGATATTATGCGCTCACATTTGTACTATAGTGCATTTAATTAAATCAAATGGATGATTCAATTTCTAAGCTAATTGATGATGAAGAACTGTATAATGTTATAAAGAAGTTTTTAGGTAAATAGGAAATATATGTATAGTGATGTTTTAATTATAGGAGCTGGAGGAGCAGGACTTACTGCTGCTTTACATGCTAGAGAAGAAGGTGTGAGCGTGAGAGTACTAACAAAAGAGTATCCAACACGTTCACAAACATGTATGGCTCAAGGGGGTATTAACGCTGCTCTTGGAAACAATGGTGAAGATACTACTGAGTCACATATAGAAAATACTTTAAAATCTGCGCACGGTATGGCAAATGAAGATGCGGTACGTCATTTGTGCGAGAGTGCTCCTTCAGCGGTAAGGTGGTTAGACAGTATTGGTGTATGTTTTTCACGAACAAAAGATGCAAAAATCGCTCAAAGAAGTTTAGGTGGGGCATCCTCTCCTCGCGCATGTTACGCACAAGACTATACAGGATTAAAAATACTACATACTTTATATGACCAGTGCTTAGCTAAAGAGATTGAAATCTTAAATGAAAAATTCTTACTTGAAATCCTAAAAAATGATGATAGAGTGTGTGGAGCAAGTGTTTTAAATATTAGAACTGGTGAAGTGGAAGTGTATGAAGCAAAGTCTGTTATTCTCGCAACGGGTGGTTATAGCCGAATTTACGATAAATACTCAACAAATTCTACAGCTTCGACAGGAGATGGTATAGCAACTGCATTGAGAGCTGGTGCAAAGCTCAAAGATATGGCATTTGTGCAGTTTCACCCTACAGGATTAAAAAAGTCTTCTATTTTGATTTCTGAGTCTGCTCGTGGTGCTGGTGGTTATCTTGTTAATACAAAAAATGAAAGGTTTATCGATGAGCTTCTTCCTCGCGATAGAGTTGCTCGAGCGATTGATGAGCAAATTAAAAATGGCCAGAATGTATTTTTAGATATTCGCCATTTAGGTGAAGAATTTATTGATGAAGAGCTTCCACAAGAAAGAAAGTTAGCAAAACTTTATGAAAATGTTGACCCGGTACATGATTTGATACCTATAAAACCAGTAGCTCATTATACTATGGGTGGGATAGAAGTAGATGTAAAATCAAGTACTTGTATAGATGGATTGTACGCAGTTGGGGAATGTGCGAACCATCAAGTTCATGGTGCGAATCGTCTTGGTGGGAACTCTCTCTTAGAGTTGATAGTATTTGGTAAACAGGCGGGTATGAATGCCGCTGAATTTGCAAGAGAAAACGACACTTTAACACTAGAACTACAAGTTAGCGAAATACAAAACACCCAAGAAGTGGAAGTAGATTTCTATAAAATAAAAGAAGAGATTGGTGAATTGTTTTACAAAAATGTTGGGATAGTACGAACTGAGAAAGAGTTAGCGCACGCACAAGTAAGTATCAAAGATATACAATCAAAACTTTACCTTATGGGATGGACTGATAATGAAAAAGTCTATAACACAAATAGAATAGAATTTTTAGAATTTAAAAATATGTTGGATATTTGTGAGCAGGTTGTTACTCAAGCATTAGAGATAAAACAGAGCTGCGGCGCTCACTATAGGATTGATTAGTATGAAAATAACAATACAAAGAGAAAGTATAGAAGAGTATCAAGTTAGTTTGCCTGATGCAACACTTTTGGAAGTTTTAGGTGAAATAAAACATCATCAAGACAGAACATTGTCCTATTCAAGTGGATGCAGAAGTAGTGTTTGTGGATCATGCTCTATGCGTGTAAATGGACGAGAAGTGTTAGCATGTTCTTATAAGGTACAAGATGGAGATTTTGTTGAACCGCTTAAAAATGTGAATGTAATACGTGATTTAGTTGTAGACATGGATAAGGCAATGTCCTTTAATGCAAAAGCAAAAGCTTATGCAAAAACAAATAGTGAGGGTATATTAGTTACGCAAGAGAATGAGAAACTTAATGAAGTGCAAAGTGATTGCATCTTGTGTGGTTCATGTTATAGTGCTTGTCCTGTATATGCAGTTAATGGTGAATTCTTAGGGCCATTTTCTCTTACTCGTGTTTGGAAATATGTGAGTGATGTTCGTGAGCAAGATATGAAAGAAAAAATTGATACGATTCAAATAAACGGCATTTGGGATTGTACTTTATGTAATGAATGTACAATTGTTTGTCCTCAAGATATATCTTCAAAAACAGACATAGAAAAACTTCGTTCACGTTCCGCAATGGAAGGACATATGGATCCAAGTTTTTCAGGTGGATTTGGAGATTCATTTGGTAGCGGATTTGGATTTGATGGAAGTCCTACTTTTTAAGACAAACTACTAACATTTATTTATGTTATAATAACTATAATACGTTATTAAGGATATAGATAAATGGCTAAAGAACATTCATTTGACATTACAGCTAAAATAGACATTCAAACTTTTAAAAATGCAATTAATCTAGTAGATAGAGAAGTTGCTAATCGTTATGACTTCAAAGGAACTACCTATGAAGTTACTTTCAATGAAAAAGCAAAAACTCTTGTCTTAATCGCTTCAAGTGATAACAAGCTTGATGCCCTCAAAGACATTGTTATAGCAAAGTTTCTCAAACAAGGATTATCTTCTAAAGTAATAGACGAACTTAAAGTCGAAGACTCTTCAGGTGGAAATAGAAAAGTTACTTTTAAAGTGGTTGACTATATTGAAGTTAAAGAGGCAAAGAAGATTACTGCTGAAATAAAAAAGATGAAACTAAAAGTAAATGCTCAAATAGAAGGTGATTCTATAAGAGTTAAAGGTGCTAAGCTTGATGAACTACAAAAAGTTATTGCAATGGTAAAGGCTGAGGAATGGGATGCTCCTCTTGTATTTGAAAACATGAGATAAGGAAAGTAGTATGGCAAGCATGACTATAATGGATGCAGCAGAGCATTTAGGAATTTCTAAAGAAGCTATTCATAATCGAGTAAGACGTGGTTCAATGGAAGTTACTGTGATTGACGGGGTAAAGTATGTAAATGTAGATGCCACGTTAAATACTGCGAGTTCTACTAAGACAAAAAAAGCACCAGTGAGAAGAACATCTACTAAAGCTGCTGAAGATAGATACTATAAACTTTTAGAAGAACAAAATGCACAGCTTCAGAATAAAGTGGAAAAACTTGAAGGTGAAACACGAACTTTACGTGATCAAAAAGAAGAAATGTTGATTCAAGAGCGAATTAAGATTGAACAAATATACAAAGATAAAGATGAACAACTTAAAAATCTTTTGAACACAATATCTTCACAGTTCATGATTCAAGCTCCTGTTGTAAAACAAGAAGAAGAACATCTTGATGCTGAGATTGAAGAAGTAGAGGAACTCGTAGAGGTTCAAGAAGACGAAAAAGGTAAACTTATCTCTTTGAAAAAATACTTGAGAAATTATAAGTATTCTGAAAAAAAACAAGAAAAAATTAAAGCTAGATTTACAAAAAAATCAAAAAATGATGACAGAATTATTGTTTTAGGAAAGAAAGTTTATATAGATATTTTGAAGTATGATTATAGTGATTTAATTCGATAAGGAAAATACTATGGCTATTACCGCAAAAGATTTAAAAGAAGTTGCATCTTCTCTCAACATTTTATATGCTGAGGATGAGGAAATATTAAGAGAGGGCATGCAAAGTAGTTTATCAAAACTTTTTGCTAATGTTTATACAGCTAGAAATGGTCAAGAAGCATTTGAATATTTTAAAAAAGAAGATATTGACATAGTTATGACAGATATAAATATGCCAATAATGAGTGGTGTTGAGCTTATCGAAAGCATAAATCGTTATACAGATAAAGAACCTAAAATTATTGTGTTATCAGCGCATAATGAGTCAAAACTACTTCAAAATATTATTAATATGGGTGTAAATAACTACTTAAATAAGCCTGTTGACAAGCAGGTAATGGTTAGTTTACTTTATAAAGCTGCCCAAGCCATAACAGATGGAAAATTACTTATCGAGTATAGAAGTAGATTAGAAAAAGAATTAGAATTTTCAGATAGAAAAAATAAAATCCTTGAAGAAAAATTAAAGCAACTTGCTGTGCATGTAAATAAAGCTGAAGCAGTGGAAAATAAAGAGTCTGTAGTTGAGGTAAAAAAAGTTGATGATAATTACTTTGATACGCTATTACAAGATGATAAAGATGAATTAAGAGACTTATCTCATGAATTAGAAAGTTTCATAGCGATGCTTTTTACAGATGATGGACTCAATGAAGATTACATTGACATACTTTCTGTTACTTATAAGAATTATGCTTCTGTGTTAAATGCTTATGTAGAGTTTTTTGATGTAGCAGTATCCTTAACAGAATTTAGTAACACTATACTGTCTTTGCGAAATAAATTTATGGAAAATTTACAACAAACGGGTATTTATTTTGAATCGCTACAACTAACACTAGAAAGCTTTAGACACAATGTATGGGAAAAAGAAGCACAAAATCCTAGGTTTTACAATGCTTCATTGAAAATGGATATTCAACTGATTATAGATTTCTTGGAAGAAAAAGAGATAGTAGAAAACGAGATAGAGTTTTTTTAAAATACATGAAGGAGTGAATTGTGAGTCTCACTAGTTTATTATCTAATCCACATAAAAGAATAGAATATACACACTTTCTTGTAGTATTTATCTTAAGTGTTAATATCATATTCTTCACGCAAAATAATATGTCAATGCTTATCCAAGTAGTCCTTATAATTGCAGTATTCTTACATAATAAAGATGACAAACTAGTAAGAAAAGACCTTGAAAATATTGAAAGTAAATTAAGAGAAGATGCAAATATATTTGATCGTAATATTATTGTATCAGAAACTGATATAAATGGAATTATTACTTATGCAAATGAAAATTTTTGTAAAGTAAGTGGCTATTCTAAAGAAGAATTGATAGGTTCACCACATTCTTTAGTGAGATCTCAAGATATGTCTAATGAATTTTTTGCAAACCTTTGGTCGAGTATAAAAAGTGGTACTACTTTTCATGAAATTATTAAGAATATAAACAAAAAGGGTAAGACATATTGGGTTGATTCTTCTATTTCACCTATTAATGTCAATGGTGAAATTATTGGTTATAAAGCTATCCGTTTTGACATAACAGATAGTTACTTAGCAGATAAGTGTCATAAAGACGAGATGATAGTCAAAGATGATTTACTTCATGAGCAAGGGAAGAGATTTGAGTTTGCTATCAACTCTTCACGAGATGGGTTTTGGGATTATAACCTTGTGAGTAAAGAATTTTATTTAAGTTCTGGATGGAAAGAGCGTTTAGGTTTTGAGAAGAATGAAGATATAACGTACCTTGATTTTCTGAGCTTGATACCGGAGAAGGATAGAATTGATCATCACAATGCTATGGAAGATACTATAGATGGCTTTGCAGACGTAGTAAGTTTTGTGCATTTTAGAATTAAATACTCACTTATAACAAGAGCAGGAGAAAGGTTACTTATTGAAGATGTAGGCGATGCATTTTTTGATAGTGATGGTGAAACCTTACTAAGAATAACAGGCTTTCATAGAGATATTACAGAACAAGAAAGACAAAACAAAATGATTGAGTCTCAAAATAGAGTATCTGCCATGGGAGATATGATAGGAAATATAGCACATCAATGGAGACAACCAATAGGTGCGATTAACAACACGCTAAATGACTTAGAATTTGACATAGAACTTGAAGACCTTACAGAGATTGATGCAAAAGTATTTTTAGAGGTATCAACTAAGGTAAAAGGATATATATCCCATTTAAGCCAAACTATTGATGATTTTCGAGATTTAGCAAGTAATGAAAAAGAGAAGACTGATTTTATGGTTAAAGATGTACTAGAAGAAGCATATGCGATTGTAGAAACTGAATATACAAAACACAATATAATATATAATATAAATATTGATGGGGAGTGTAGCTGTAATTTCAGTGGATTTAAAAGAGAACTTTTACAGGTTGTTATCAATATTTTAAATAATGCAAAAGATATTTTTCTTGAAAAAAATAGAGAGAACCCTAAAGTTAAAATGGGAATTTATAGAGATGAAGATAAAGTATATATAAGTATACATGATAATGCTGGTGGGATACCAAGTACGATAATAGAGAAAATATTTGATCCTTATTTTACAACAAAACATGAAAGTATAGGAACTGGTATAGGTTTATTTATGAGTAAAAAAATGATAGATGAGCATTTCCACGGAACTTTATCCGTTGAAAATGAAGATGATGGAGCGAAGTTTATTATAGCTTTACCACGTCAAGATAAAGAAGACTAACTTTTATAAATCGCTACCTTTGAGTGTTAATCCTTTAAGATGTGTGATAGGATATGCATACGAAATACCTTCTCCCTCTCCTGTTATATCAAGATCAGTTATAACTGTTTTGATGATTCTATCAACCATTTTTGTGGGTGTAATAAACATTAAGTTTGAATCCGTTGAATCACTATGAAGTCTGTTATAGAAGTTAGTCATCTCTTCAAGGCCCATACCATGTGCAGACATAATTGTAACTCCACGTGCTCCAGCTGACTTAGCTGAGAGCAAGGCTTCTTCTTCTTTGTTATGTGGTACGATTATGTGTACTGCTGAAAACTGCATTGCATAAGAATGACGCTTATCAGTTCCATGAACATTAACGGTAGAAAGACCCATGTTCTCAGCATCTTGTAACGCGTGACGAAGTTCATCAAGATGAATTTCTTCTTTTTCGTGTTCGCCGAGAACACCCATTCTCTCAGTAATAACACCATAAGCCATAACTGTTATCATAGGGAAAAGTGAAGCAAAGGCAATAAGCCCAAATCCATCAATAAGTGGATCTCTCCCAGGGATATTTGTAGCTAAACCAAGACCAAGTGCAGCAACTAAAGGAACTGTGACTGTAGAAGTTGTAACTCCACCACTATCGTACGCTATAGAGACTATATATTTTGGTGCAATGAATGTGAGAGCGATTACAAACATATAACCAGCAATGATATAGTAAACAATATCTCCACCATTTACAATTCTAAAAGCACCTAATGCGATACCAAAAGATACTCCAAAAGCAACTGCTATTCGAAGTACAAAGTCATTTATCTTTCCATCGCTAATTTCTTTAGCTTTTCTTGCTATTGCTGTGAGTGAAGGCTCTGCCATAGTAGTTGAAAAACCAATAGCACCAGCAAAAGAATAAATGATAACATTACTGTCATTTTGAGTGAGTTGTAAGGCCATAGTCTCGCCAAGGGAGAAAAGTCCCATCTCCAAACCAATAATAAAAGCATCAAGACCAATAATTACTAGTCCAAAACCTATGAGTACCTCTTTAAGATTTTCAACTGGTTTTTTAAGGATTATATATTGAAAAAATAAAATAACACCTAGGATTGGAACAACATCTCCAACAACACCGAGTAAGCCTTTGAGTAGATTTAAAATTTTAAAATCAAAGGCAGGAGCAGTTTCAGCTATATGAGCAGCAACTGGCATTACAATTTCTGAAGCTTCTACAAATTGGTAGACATAAATTCCATAAAATTGTACAAAAATCATTGGGGTAAGTGAAGCAAAAGCAATAAGCCCAAAACCGTCTAGAACAGGATTTCGACCTTTAATGGTTGATGCAAGACCAATACCTAAAGCTGCAACAAGTGGAACAGTGACAGTTGATGTTGTAACACCACCAAGGTCAAATGCAAGCCCAACTATTTCTTTTGGTGAAAAGAAGGTTGCTGCAACAACCATAATGTAACCAGAGATTATGTAGTAATGGATTGGGGTACCTTTAATGATCCTCCAAACACCAACAACTATTGCAAAACCAACAGAAAATGCAACAACCATTCTCAGCGTAAATGCATCGATACGACCAGCACTAATCCCTGCAGCTTTATCAGCGATAACAAGAAGTGCAGGTTCAGCAACTGTAGTACCAAAACCTATCATAAAAGCAAATATGATAATCCAAAGAGTAGAACCTTTACGGGCAAAATCTCCTGCTAATCCTTCCCCAACAGGAAAGACTCCAACTTCTAGACCGAGTAAAAATACAGCGAGACCAACACCAACGATAGCGAGACCAATAGTAGTACTAAGCCAGTTATCTGGTATGGCTTGAATAATTGCGAGTTGAAAAAACATAATTACCAAGATTATTGGTAACAAGTCTCTAAAGGATTCCTTGAGGAGTTTAAAAAATGATGCAAAACTAAGCATTGGTACACCTTGTATAATATATTTTCTTATTTTATCTTTCTAATTTTAAAGTAAAGGGATATGTAAAAGCATGTTCCTTTATTTTCGTTACTTTATAGTAATATTTTTATTTCATTAAAAAGTTCAGCCCTTCTTCAATTTTTGAAAAATTTAGTATTATAAGTAGTACTAAAAAAAGAACTATTTGTGATATGTATCATTTTTAATAAAAACACAGTTTATTCTTGTATAATTCTATTCTCTTTGTAAATATGGTTTCGTGTCCGAGTGGCCGATGGTGCAACCTTGGAAAGGTTGTGTAGATTTTTCTACCGTGAGTTCGAATCTCACCGAAACCACCAGAAATACTCTTCCATCTAAAACTACACTTTTAATAGTGTAAGCTAGTTCCTCAAACTCATTAATTTAATGTCTCAACCAAGGGATAGATCTATGATCTTTTTATTTCTAATATACTATTTTTTTTCTCTTAATGCATCATAAAGCTTTTGCATCACAGGTACGTCTATATTCAATAATTCTGCCTCATCTATGATATATTTTGTCAGAGTATCCAATTCAGTTTGGCGATGCTGTTGAAAATCTAGATGCATAGATGTAGAGGCACCTTGGGGAAGAGAAGATGCTGTTTTGAGAGCTTTTGCAATTTCATTTTTAATATCAATACCTTTAGCATTTGCTACAGATATAATTTCTTCTAGGAGCTCTTCGCACTCATGGTAGTGTTGATCATGAACTTCTTTGATACTCATATCATAGTAAGATGTAAGAGATGCAAATGTACTGATAAAGAGATATTTTTTCCAAACAGCAGTTTCTATATCTTCTGTGTACTTTGAGCGTAAGCCTGCATCTTTGAACATATAGTCAATATAAAGACTTTCATTAGACCAAATACTATCTCCGAAAGAAACAGCAAATACACTTCCTTTTTTGTGAATAATCCCTGCTGATTTTATGTGAGAGAGAATGTAGGCACAACCATTGATTACTTTTGCATCTAGTATGCTACTTATGGTTTGCGCATTGTTAACGCCATTGGCAAATGACATTACTACGGTGTCTTGGCGAATATTTTTTTTAAGGGGGAGAAGGGCCTCCGTTATAGCATAGCTTTTGACACAGACTATGATGAGATCAAATGTACCTTCCGCTTCCTCTGCCGTACAAACAGCTGTGGGAGTAACAGTGAATTCGCCTTCATCTTCGATTATTTTTAAACCATTTTGTTTCACTGCTCGCGCATGTTCACCACGGGCAATGAAAATTATTTCGTATTTTTTCTTTTGTGTGCCAATTA
This sequence comes from Sulfurimonas sp., assembly GCF_047622445.1. GTDB lineage: Bacteria > Campylobacterota > Campylobacteria > Campylobacterales > Sulfurimonadaceae > Sulfurimonas. Next base: position 27,651 of record NZ_JBLHOE010000023.1, on the reverse strand, counting down.
AGCTACATAATTTTGCTCCAATATAGCCTCCTAACCCACCAATTCCTACTACTGCAATTCTCATTGAAACTCCATATTACATATTTGTATTATTATATCCGAAGATAGGATACAGGCCTATATAGGATTGAGAAAATTTACAATAGTATAAATAAAAAAACGAGGGAATAAGCTAATTGGAATTCCTCCTTGACAATGATTGACATGGTATAATACTTCTATGGATATTTCATTACTTATACAATTTTTTGTTATTCTTGTTATTATTTTAGGAGTGTTGCTATTGTTTTTCTTTCGTCTCATGAAGGCTAAAAAGAATCGCTTACAAAATGCTAAAAAGACAAAGAAAAAAACTAATTCTATGGACTTAAAAACTTTGAGGGATACACTTAAAGATAAAAAACTCTCTATCACACAACTCCAAGAGACAATGGATTTAATTATAAAAGAATATGGAGATATTGATGATTATAGTTTATATGCAGATATTATTTTAAGAATGACACATCACCCTTCGGCAAATAAAGAGATTATAATTAGTTTTGATAGAGAACTCTCAAAGTTAAACCCACATTATGCATCGTCGATATCACATAGTGTTACAAATGGACTAAGCTCTAGATGAACTTAGTTTTTGGCATGTCTCATGTTCTTTTCTTCTGCTAACATAGAGTTAAGGTTTGAAACAACTTTTTTACTTGCCTCTTCTGCTGTATGAAAGTAAGTCATAACATTTTGTGAATGTTCAGTACATGTACCTTCGGCTACACACTGAACAGCTTTTTTAATGTTGTCGTGAACCTCTTTATGAGGTGCTGCCATTTTTGTATAACTTGGACATTTAGAAAATTTATCTTTTCCTTGGCCAGTAAAATACCAGTTACCAAGTCTACATTCAGTTTCTGCTAGAAATTGGCCATGTACTTCACCAGTAAATACAGTTTTATATCCATTTGCTTTAAAGAGTAGGTGGTCTAATTTACTTAAAATCATGAAAACAGCATAGGTAATATCTTTGTTCTCTTGAGCAATGATATTTGCATTAGTTGTAAGTTGACCCATTCTACCTTGAAAAATATCCATTTGTGCATTAGAACTTGTAGAGAGTTTTTCCATCTCAACGGAATGAGAATGAACTTCTTGTGTATTTTGTTTTAGACTTTGAACAGTGATTTCTACTTCGCTTGTAGCTTTTTGTGTTCTTTCCGCAAGTTTACGAACTTCATCAGCAACAACAGCAAAACCACGTCCATGTTCACCTGCCCGTGCTGCTTCTATAGCAGCATTAAGAGCAAGAAGGTTTGTTTGGTCAGATATATCTTTGATAAGGTTAATTACATCTGAGATACTCTCAACATTAGAATTAAGAGTATTTACTTGATCAAAAGTACTTGTAATATGTTCTAGTAAAGAATGCATAGTGCTACTGAGTACTTCTACATCACTGCTACATTCATTGGTATGTTCTGTATTTGATTGGTTTCTTGTATCGATATCTTCAAGTGCAGCTAGGTTGTTACTTAAATCTGTTTGAAGTAGTTTAAGGTCTCGATCGCAACCATCTGTGAGACCTTGCGTTAGAGATTTTATGAGGTCATTCATAATTTTGTCACTACCAGCATTTTTTACTTTTTTCTCAAGTTGGCTAATTGTAGCATTTGCACTTGAAAGCTCATTCTCAAGTTCTGCAATTAGTATATTTTTCTCTATTAATTCTTGTTCAAGTTTTTTATTATTTCCAAATAGCATTTATATATTCCTTTTTAAAGACATTTAAATACAAGATTATATCATAATCACTTATAAAACATATAATTTTTTAGAAATTATATATTTTATACTAATTCTATCATTTCAGTGACTCTACCTTGAATGACATATATATCTTTAGCTTGTAGTTTTTCTAGTGCTTCCATACTCATAACACCAGTAGCTATAAGTGAGATTCCAACAGTATCTGTAATCAATCTAAGTGCAGAAAGTGCTTGATCACTTTGGCTTAAGAAATAGCTTGGTTCACCTTTAATGTAGACAGGTCGTAAATCTTGAAGATACTGATAGTCATCACTTTCTCCAATAAATTCATAAATACCCATGTCAATATTATATTTTTCAAAAAGAGCTTTATATTCTTGTATCTGTGTTGAGTTTTGACGAAACATTTTATCTGGAATTTCTAGAATAAGCTTAAATGGAAGTTGATACGCATAAGTCTTAAGTAAATCACTTAATTCTGTATATGTTTCTCTCATATCCATGTATTCAAAAGAAAGTCGTATGGAACATACATTATTTTTAAGCTTCATATCCGGAGATTTAAACATCATTCGCATAATATTTTGATAAATCTTAGAACTCAGTCCAATCTGATTTGCAGAAGCCATAAACTGACCATAAAAGTATTTTTTGTCATCTGCTTGCATGGTTAAACTTAGAGCATGATGTGCAATTTTTTTCGCTTTAGAGTCTACTGCAGTCCAAGATACAAACTCAAAGCTATTTGTATCGATAGCCTTGTTAATAACAGCCCTCCAGTCATCTTTACCCATAACCTCTTCATCTTCTAAAGATTTATCTAAATGGATTTTAGAGTCCTTAAATTTTGCTTGTGCAAGAGCATTATCAGATCCCGAGAGTAATTGACCTATATTTTGTTTATAGTTGTATTGGTATACACCAAGGGATATAAAAACAACATCTGCATCTAGTTCATACTTTGCGATTGCTTTTCCTGCATCTCTGGAAATACCTTCAGCAATTGCTAAACCATTTACGGAAGGACAATCTGGTAAAAGTATAGAAAATTCGGTACCATTCATTCTGGCGATAAGAGGATCCTCATATATTTGTGCATTATTACGAAAAATAGTGGCAATATCATTGAAGAGTTGATCGACATCTCTATGCCCAATTTGCTCATTTGCTTCTACTAATCCTGAAAGGGAAGTCATTATGTTTACCCCACCTTTTGATGCTGCATCTATTTTTAAGTATTCCGGTAGTTTATCGATGAGGTATTTTCTATTTCTTAATTTGGTTGTTGGGTCAATATATTCAAGTTCTTTTTGACGTTTAAGCTCGGCATTTCCTTTATCAAACATTGCTTTTACTTTTGAGACCATCTTGTTCATACCAAGAACAACTTCTTTAAACTCTTTGGTCTTTGGAATATTTTTTTGAAAGATAAATTCATTCCTACCAACAGCCTCGGCTTGTTTTTGAACCTCTTTAAGCGGCTTAAGAATTGCAGCGAGTATGCTATATAAAACTATGAGAGCTATTATGGTTATAAGACCAAAAGAAATCAGAAGGTTCATTAAAATTGTATAGAGTTGTTTATATGCAAAAGCGACGTCACTTTGAACATTGAGGATTCCAACTTGACTCCAACCAGCTGAAACATTTGCAGAAGCAACTGGTGCTTCAATAGTGACATTTTCTAAAAACCATGTAGGAACTTCTGAGTATTCACTCTCAGCAGTTCTTTCATACAAAAGTACATCATCTACGTCAACAAGAGAGATAATAAGGTAGTTTCCACTATCAAAGTTGGCGTTTATCATAGTTGACATCATAGAAACATCGCCATTAGCACTTCCAAGAGAAAGACTAAGCGAACTCGCGGTATTCTTAGCATCTTCATAGAGTCTATCTTGAACGGAAGTGTTAGCACTTTGAAAGTTGAGTGTTAGTACAGTTGTTAGTATAATCACAAGAAATATTGATAGCATGATTGCAATCTGTTTAAATAATGTCATAATCTAAATCTCCTTACTTGGTATAAAATAATCTTCTAGCATATCTTAGTCCTTTTATATTTTTTTATTTTTCATGTTTCGCATGAGTTGATCCCATTTTTTGTGAGCCTTCTTAGAGTTCACCTTTTTCCCATTGCCTTTTTTACTTGCTCTGTAAAGAGACTCCCCATTAAAGTTATAAATAGGGGTTAAATCTTTTCTCTTTGAAGCTGGAAATATTTTATGGTTGTTGTTATCTAAAATAAGAGGTTCACTTCTTGGTGTCTTAAAGTAGGTAAGAACCATGTGGGCTGCTTTAAACTTACTTGATCGTACATAGGTAAAAAAGAGTTTTTTAGAATCAACACCAAGATAAAGAAGTGCAAAGTATTTACTAATAACATAATCTTCACAGTCTCCTTTGTCTTTACCTAAAAACTCCCAAGGTGTGGCCCAGTAATCTTTCTTTTTATATACTTTTAAGTCTGACATATAGCGAACGCCATTATAAAAAGTGTTGACTTTGTTAAGTTTTTCTAGGTCAGTTTTTCCTTGTAGAGAATCAAGAGATTTTTGTTCGTAAAAGAACCTTTTTTTTGCAAAAACTTTGTATTTTTTTGTAATTTTTTTAAGTAGAGGTTTCTCTACGTAAGGCTTTGCTGCATAGGAGAAGGTAGTGATGATAAAAAAAAGCAAAACAAAACGTAAAATATTCATAAATAATTATACTACCTTTGTAATTAGTTTTGTCTTTTATTAAAACCAGATGTACCTTTTTTTGCATCTTGAATAAAGTCTTGAGCATAAGGCTTGAGATAACTTGGTACCGCACGACCTTTAAGTTTCATCATGTCTTGGAGCATTATATCAGCAATTGTTTGAGGATTACCATCTTTTTCTTCGTGTAAGTACTTAAACAATAGTTCACCGAGTCTTTGCAGAGATATTTTCCAAGTAGAATCAGTTTGGGTATATATCCAAAGACTAAATGCATAAAAGTTTTCATATACACTTTGGTTTTCCCAAAGAAGTGTAATGGAATTTTTAAAGTTCCCACTGTTGTATGTTATATCCCAAAATCTTGCGAAGCGTTTCATAATTTGTATATCGTTAAAAGAGAGGGTAGAGTTTTTGAGTATGTCATAGGGTGGAATATCACTATAGACCATGCCGTAGTTTATATCATGTCTATCAATCTTTGTTCCGGAGAGTTTTTTAAGTATACCTATTTGAATTTCGCAAGAACTCATTTGTACTAGAGTATCAAGATTATTACCGAAACTCTCTAAGCTTTCACCGGGTAATCCAACAATCAAGTCTAGGTGAATATGAGCATGTGTTTCATTTTCTAAAAAAGAAACATTTTCTCTGATTTTCTCTAGTTTGAGTTGTCTTGATATATTGATAGCTACTTCAAGATTAAGAGTTTGAATTCCGATTTCCAGTTGTAAAGCTCCATGAGGGAATTGTTTGATTTTTTCCTTGAGAGAGGCTGGAAAATGATCAGGGATAACCTCAAAATGGGCAAAATATTCTTCATCTTTTGCTAAGAAAAAATCTAAAATTCTATTTGAAGCTTTTATGTTTAGGTTAAAAGTCCTATCTACAAACTTGTAGTTTCTTGCCCCTCTATCCCAAAGTTTTTGAAATTCTTCTAAAACATCATCGAGCTTAAAAGCACGTACTTTTTCATCCATAGAGGAGAGACAAAATTCACATTCAAAAGGACAACCTCTGGAGATTTCAACATAAATATAGCGATTTTGAATATCGTCATCCGTATAAAACTCATAAGGGAGTACTAATTCTTTGAGATTTGGAGTACTCATGCTGATAATTTTATTCTGAGGTTTTTCTTTTCTTTTGAGTTGTTTACATAACTCATAAAAGCTCACTTCACCTTCACCTTGGATGATATAATCAGCATCATCAAGATCCACTCGAAATGGAGAGTAACTTACTTCAGGACCACCTAAAATAATAATAAGTTGGGGAGATATCTTTTTGAGTATGTGAATGAGTTCTACAACTTCACTCACATTCCAAATATACACGCCAATACCTATAACATCAGGTTTGTCAGCAAGTAGTTTTTCACCAACAGTTTGAATAGCATCATTGATGCTAAATTCTAGTATTTGAGTATCATTTTGAAGTTCATGAAGGTTTGCATAGATATAACGCAAGCCTATAGAGCTATGAGTGTATCTAGAATTAAGTGTGCTAAGTGTTATCTTCAAGTATTAATTACCTGCATCAAATTCGTCTAGCATACCATCAAGATTAACATAGAGTTCTTGTGATGCATTTTCCATAACTTTGAAGTTATCTTCAATAAGTGTAGGGTTATTAAATTTTAATGTTGTTTTAGCTTTTACATATTCTAAGTTTTTAAATACACTTTCATGAACAAGAGCGTGAGGTCGATCCATTGCTGCAAATGATTTAGTATGTCCAAATCTTTCTTTACCTAAACCTAAGTACCATTTACCCATACGACAGTTGTGATGATCGGCAAATTCTTTAGTAGCATCAGAGGCTAAAACTGTTGAGTATGCATTTGATTTAAAGATGATGTGATCGACTTTAACAAGTGTTGTGAAAAGACGGTTTTGTACATTAATTGCAGATGCGTAGGAGTCAGCCGCAAGAGAAGTGAGTTCTGTAAATGTACTCTCAAATTTACTAACAACATTATTAGAGTTTTGCGCGATATCTGAAATTTTATCAGAGTTATTTCTTATATCATTAGATTCTTGCTGAAGTGTTGAAATGCTCATTTCAATCTCAGAAGTTGCTTTTTGGGTACGTTCAGCAAGTTTTCTAACCTCGTCTGCAACAACAGCAAATCCACGTCCATGTTCACCAGCTCGCGCTGCTTCAATAGCGGCATTTAAAGCAAGTAGGTTTGTTTGATCGGCAATATCTTTAATGAGACCAACAATAGTAGAAATTTCTCCTGAGCGTTGTTCTAGACTAATAATTCCTTCGTGACTAGATTCGATTAACTCAAGTAAACTACTAAGCATTGAACCTATTTGAACTACTCCTTCTAAACTTTTTGAAGACTCATCAGATGTTTTTTGGGATACCCTAACGATGTCATTAGCATCATTAGAACTTCTGCTAATATCATTTTGAATTACTACAAGTCCTTCACTTATTCCACCACCTAGAGTAGAGAAACTCAGTGCCATTTTACCTATAATTCTTGTTTCATAGCCAGCAGCAATGGATGCAATAGCATTGTTTATATCACTTGCTGTTGTATGAAAAAGTCCATGAAGTCCAGAAGGGTAAGTTCGTCTGTGTGTTTTTCCCTCTGAAGCATTCGCCATGGTGGTAGCCGCATCACGCATAAAAGCTTCAATCTGATCAAGGGTATCATTTATTGCCCAAGCAAATGAGGCTTCATTAGAATTGTCATCTGGAATATGGGTAACACGATCTTCTAGTTTACCTTGTGCTGCTGCTGTTATAACTTTATACATTTGTTCTTGTAAAGAGGATTGCTTTTTTGCATTTGAAGATGATGGCACAAACCACGCAACAACACAGATAAGAAATACAATGCCACTGAGTATATAGTTATTTGCAACTAGGCCAAAAATGATTACTCCCAAAAGTGTACTGCGTAGTAGAAGTGTTTGTTTATCCTTGAATAGTGATGATAAATTCATTGTAGCTCACTCCTTTTTCATGTAAAATATCTGTAAGTATTTTCATCCCAGCATTAATTCCACCAGATTTTTCGGCTTGTAGCATTTGGGAGTACAGTGGAGTAATGATTTCTAGGGCTTTTGGATTGGGCATTCTTCTAACAGAATAATAGGCAATAGTGTTTCCATTTTCATCACGAGAAGGAGTTACATTTGCATAAACCCAATATTCATTGTTGTTTTTTGTTTTATTAAGTACGAAAGCAAAAATTTCATCTCCACTTTGAATTATATCCCATAGAAGTTTAAATACTGCCTTTGGCATACTTGGGTGACGTATGATACTGTGAGGCTGGGTAAGAAGCTCTTCTTCTGAATACTCACCCATCTCCATAAAGATTTTGTTAGCGTATGTGAGACGACCTTTTAAATCTGTTTTTGAAATTATAAAGTTATTTTTACTCATTTGTTTTAGCATACAAACCCCTGTTTGTCTTTTAATTATATCTTTTAATTATAGCACAGAAATATTGGATTTCAGTTATAATCACCTATGCCAATATTATTATCAACATTTTATTTTTTTTACTTTGCAATTATCGGTGTATACATAATCTTCATGCCTAAAGTGCTAGCTATGAGTGGCTACTCTGCGAGTGAAATTGGGATTATTTTTGCAGCTGGTCCACTCGTTCGTTTCATCCTTCCTTTTGCTTTTATTAAAGGTTTGAAGATTGACTTGAAAAGTTTTAATTTTGCACTTGCTATTATGCTTTTGAGCGCAGTGAGTTTTTACTTTTCACTTGATAGCTTTTATAAACTTCTTTTTTCTAACATTGGATTAGGGATTGGGTTGAGTGTTATCTTGCCATATATAGAAGTGATTTCTCTTAGCGTAATTGGAAAGGAGAGATACGGGAAAGTGAGACTCTTTGGTTCGGTTGGTTTTGTGCTTGTAGCCTTAGTTTTGGTGAAGTACCTCTCGGCTCCTGTTATAGCTTTAAACTACTTACTCTTAGCAACAGGTGCAACCGCAGTAATTGCTTTTGTTATTGTATTAAACGCACATGCTAAGCGTGTAAAAAAAGAAGAAATTAAAAACGACATTAATCTTTTAGCGGATTGGAAATTATGGTTAGGACTTACCCTGATGCAAGTGAGTTTTGGTTCCTTTTATAACTTCTTTACCATCTATGAAACAGACTTTGGTGTGAGTTTAGATATGACTATTTATTTGTGGAGCTTTGGTGTTATAATGGAGATTGTGATGCTATTTTCTCAAGGAAGGTTTTTACAAAATAACCTTTTAACAATCTTACAAATTACAACATTCGCATCAGCGATTCGATGGTTCTTAGTCTATGCTTTTCCTCAAGATTTAGTAGTTTTATTTTTTAGCCAATCATTACATGCACTTTCATTTGCACTTTTTCATTCAGCTGCGATTAGCTACTTGTTTCATACATACAAACATCAGGCTTTAGCGCAGCAGTTTTTTTCAGGAATTACATATGGATTAGGTGGTTTTAGTGGTGCTCTACTTGCAGGGTATATTTATGAGATTTTTCCAAGAGAGCTGTTTTTAAGTTCAGCTCTCATTGCTTTTTTAGCTTTTGTATCTTTACGTTTTCACGCACAAAGAAGTAAGGGAAACTCTTAAGTACTAATAGTCAGCGATAAGATTGGCGGTTAAAGTCTTATCTGAGTGTTGCGTAGATGCTGGGGGTGCATTTACATAATCTATCTTATAGTTGATACCAAATGAAAAAATATCAGATATTTTACTTATAAAAGCAGTTTTTGAGTATACAAAATAATTATTTGAGTCCTCTAGTTCCGTTCTATAGCTTAGGTCTTGTGCAAATTTTAAGTTCTCAAGAATCTGCCATTCGTAAACACCTTTAGCTCTAAATGAACCGTAGTTTGAAGTCTTTGATGTAAGTTCTAACTCATCTTGAGAGTATAGAATATTCCCCTCTAAGCTAAGGTTATGATTTTCTTCTTTAATCGCTTTATATTTAATACCGGGTCCTGTATATGATTGGTAGTTGTAGCCTGAAAATTTATCATCTTTGTATCCAACTAAATAATTAAAAGCGAATCTCTCTGTGAACTCATAGTCATATGATAGTTCAGAAAAAAACTTATTTTTTGTTTCTATACCATTGTCATCAGCATATTGACCATCAAAAGTTAAGGCAAATACATGTTTATCCCAGTTCTTTTTTACGCTTAAATCGAGATTGTAGTTTGTTGTATCTGTGTTCCCAGACGTTGATATAAAACCTAACTCAGTATGTGTTACAAAAGCATTCTTTTTCTCTTGTTCTGCTAATTGAGCCATTTTTTCTTTTTCTATATTTTTTGGTAGGCTAGATTCAAGTTTTGTAACATTTGCCTGAAGCTCAGCTATTTTAGCTTTTGCTTGTGCAATTTGTTCTTGAGTGCTTAAATTATTAGCTAAAAGTACGCTACTAAGGGTGAGTAAAAGTAGTGAATATTTTTTCATGATTACGCTTCCTTTTGTGGATTGTGAATATCCATTTGAGGATAAGGTATAGAGATTCCTTTCTCATCAAATGTAAGTTTTACTGTTTCAAGCATATCAAAATATACAGCCCAATAGTCATCAGTTGCTACCCATGCACGAAATACAAAGTTTACACTGCTGTCCCCTAGTTCACTTACTGCAACAAATGGAGCAGGTTCGCTTAAAACTCTCTCATCAGCTTGCATGATTTCCATTAAAGTATTTTTTGCAAGTTTTAAATCATCACCATAACCAATACCAAAAACATGGTCAACACGTCTTTGTTTTTTAGTTGAAAAATTTGTTATGTTGCCACCAATGATTGATGCATTTGGAACAATAACAGTACGATTATCTAGTGGTGAAATAATAGTTGAAAAAAGATTTACATCATCAACTGTACCTGTTGCTCCACCAGCTTCTATGAAGTCACCAACTTTAAATGGACGAAACACAATAATAAGAACGGCAGCTCCAATATTTGCTAATGACCCTTGAAGTGCCAAACCAATAGCAAGACCAGCAGCACCAAAAATAGCTACAAATGAGGTAGTATTTACACCTAAAGAGTTTAGAGATGCAAGAACAACTACAAGCATAAGGATAAAGTAAATTAAACTTTCACCAAACTCAACTAAAGTTTGATCTACTTTGGCTTTTTCCATAAGAGTTTTTACAACTTTTGTGAGTCTAGCTACAAACCATTTTCCTATAACAAATATAAGTAGTGCAGAAATGATTTTTAAACCATATTCACTTCCATACATTATTGCGATGTCTGTGTATTTGGATACCTCTTGCGTTGCTACCTCTATATTTACATCTTCCATAATTGTCTCCGAATTAAATTTGGCGTATTATATCTAAGAGATGTGAGTAATTCGAAGGTTTTAGAAGTTAGTATTGATTTTTTCTAGGTATCTAGAAATAGAATGGTATTGATTACTGTGTGGTGAAGTCACTTTGTATAGTAAAGGTCGATATTTGAGATAATTTTTCCATACTTTTTTACTTTGGGGCAGCTTGTTTTTTTTTCTAAGCTCAAAACTCACAGATGCGTTAATGAAGCCTTTGAGTAAATGTATCTCATTATTCTCTTCAAAACGTCTGGGAAACCAAATTTCTTCGAGTGCTTCATGTGCATCATAGTACCTTTTCTCATCTAAACACAGTACAAACTCATCTAGCAACTCTTTGTGTATGTTAGCTATTATCATCTTCATCCAATATCATCATATTTTTTCTCCAATATCCTCGTCCACCCTTGAGTGATATACAGTGTTGCTTTGGAAAATTTTCTTTATACTCTTTAAGTCTATCGAGTGTTGCCTTCCCACTGTCGCAATAAAAGACAAATACACTTTCTTCTGGCTGAGTCTTTAGCTCATGCCGGTTGTATACAGTAGTCTCTGCTTTGTCTATAGGAGAGAGAATAGTATCTATTAATAGGACTTTTATCCCTTCTTTTTCAAGTTTGATTTTATTTTTAAGAAAATCTTTTTGGGTCCATTGATCTGGGTATTTTTTCATATTACTCACTTTAAGATATCCTGTAGTTTTTTTTCAATTTCAAATGCACTTGCAGGTTTATGATAAAGATTACCTTGAATTTGAGTACAAGCATTTTCTTGAAGAAAACTAAGCTGTTCTTTTGTTTGAACACCTACTGCAATGAGATTTAAATTAAAATGCTTTGCTAAAGAAATAATTGATTTAAGAAGTTCAATATTTTTTTCTAGTCCATTTAGTAGAGAAGGGTTTATTTTTATTGTATCTATAAACATTGTATTTAAAGAGGCAAGCTTTGTGTTGGAACTCGCAAAACTGTCTAAGGATAGACCAATCCCAAATCGAGAAAGTTTTTCTAAAGTTTTTACATAGGCCTTAGGGTTTTGCATTACTTCTGCTTCTAGAAGCTCAAAACATAGGTATTTTTTTATCTCTGGATCTCGGTTAATAAGATTGGCAAGAGACGGAAGAAACTTGCTGTCTTGAAGCCGTTTAGCAGATATATTAAGTGATAATTTTCCCGTATATAAAGATTGTTTATGCCATTGTTTGTATTGTGCAAGAGCAGTTTGCATTGCCCATTCCTCCAATGTAAGTATAAAACCAGTACTATGTGCCAAAGGTAAAAAATCTTTTGGTAATAAAACTCCTAGTAGAGGATGATTCCACCTTAGTAAAGCCTCCATCCCGAGGATTTTATTGCCTTTAGTATCTATTTGTAGTTGATAATATACTTGCATTTGCTCATTTTCTAAAGACTCTAAGAGTGCTATTTCTAATTTTTGACGTCGCAATGTTGTGTTTGTTAGTTCTGAGGTATAAAACTTGTAGTCGTTCCGGCCATTTTCTTTTACACAACGCATAGCAATAGATGCATTGGAAAGTATAGAGGAAGAGTCTTGGCTATCCTCAGGATAAATAGACACACCAACACTATATGTTAGATTAATAGTGTGACCTTGTATGCTAAATGGTTCTTTTGTAATATTCATTATTTTACTAACAACTGATTCTATGAAACTAGAGTCCTCAAAATGATCAAGGATAATCATAAATTCATCTCCACCAAGTCGAGCTACGGTATCGCTTTTTCGGATAGAAGATACAAGTTTTTCTGAAAGAACTTGTAAAAGTTCATCTCCAGTATCTGAGCCCAAAGAATCATTAAGTACTTTAAAGTGATCGAGTCCAAGATAAAGAATAGCAATTTTTTTCTTATGTCTTTGTGCATTTTTTATGGATTGATTGAGTCTATCCACAACAAGAACACCATTTGCCAGTCCTGTTAATGAATCATGCTCGGCTGCATAAAGAAGTGTATCTTCAGTGATGAAGTGTTGTTTGATAGTTTTTTTAAGCTTAAAAATCCAAATAACAAGAAGAACAATTATAAAGCTAAAAGATAGAATAAGCACAATTTCCATACATTTCCTTTTATTTTCATAATACTATTTTAGCATAATGAATGTACTCTTTACTCTTAAATGGCTACAATATCGTATGGGAAAAAAGAACAAAAAAAATTCTAAGATAAATCAAAAAATACGAAAATACTTCGATGATGATCCTTTTGATGTAGGGGTTGAAAGAGTTGACTCACAAACTTTAAGTGAACTCTTTCATGCATTGGGTATTTTAGATGTAGAATTTTCTAAAATAGCAATGCTAAAGAATATTCGTATGCTTTGGAGTCAAGCAGACAGCGACTTACGGGAAAACATACTGGACTTTTTTGAAGCCAATTCTGTAGAGTACTTATCTGGAAAAATAAAAGAGGCTCCAGTAGGTAGAGATGAAAATCTCAATGAATTACTTGGAGAGTTTGAGCTTAGTCTTGAAGAAGAAGTAATTTTACGTGAAGCTTTTATGGATGTGAGAAGTAAGAAACTGACGTTAGAAAAAATTGAAGCTAAATTACGTCATATTCGCTTTGAAGTAAAAAAGGAAAAGCTGGAAAAAGCTCTTGATGGAACTTTTGATATTGATGATTCTTTAGAATTTAATGCATCTCTAAAGTACAGAATTCACGAACACCATTTTCATAAAATACTTACATTAAATACTAAACCATATGAGTATAAATATCTTCATGAAACAGAAATTGAAGGCATCGTAGAGAAATTAGAGCAAGATAAAGAAGAAGTAACAGCTTTAAAGCAAAAAAATATAGAAAAATTCATTGCTGGCCTAAAAAGTCCACATGATTACTTGACAGACAGAGAGATTGTCTTTGCCTTGCGAGTATCTCCACCAAAAACAAAGGTACATTTTCCTACTTTAAAAGCAGCTATATTGAAATCCCTCATCGAGGTACATTTAGATGTACTTGAGTTAGTTCTTCATGATGAGGAAATTTTACTTAAAGTTCAAGAGAAAGTAAGACTCCCTTTTTCTGAAATAGATGTAAAGTATGAATTAGATCTTCACCTAGAGCTGGATGGATTGTTAGAGTCAATTTGGAACTCTGAGCCACTAGATTTTTCTGCTGTTTTACTTACTGCTAAACAAGAGCATGAAGAGCACTTCAAGCTTGAGTTAAAGGAGCTTGTTTTCTCTTGTGGAAACTATGCGAGTTTACTTCACCTTAGTGATGAAGAACTTCATCTAAAAGTCTATGGATTTCTTATAGAGTTGCTTCCAAAAACACTTGTTATAACACCAAAGATAGTTAAGAAAACAACACGTATCTTTATTTATAACATTCAAGAAGAACTTATAAAGAAACAAAGGCATGCTCTTTTAGCACGTACTATACGGGATTTTAAAAACCTTTTTCCAATGGCAAGAGGGATGAGAAGAAAGCTAACCCTTCACATTGGGCCTACTAACAGTGGTAAAACATATGAAGCCATGCAGCATCTTCGTGAAGCTGATACGGGCTACTATCTTGCACCATTAAGACTTTTGGCGTTAGAGGGGTATGAGAGTTTAAAAGAACAAGGAATTGAATCTTCCCTTATTACAGGGGAAGAGCAGATTCTAGACGATGAAGCAACGCATATAAGCTCAACTATAGAGATGCTAAACTTTGACGTGGATGTAGATGTTTGTGTCATCGATGAGGTGCAAATGCTAGATGACCGTGATCGTGGCTGGGCATGGGCAAATGCGATTATTGGGGCACCTGCAAAAGAAATTATTATGACAGGTTCACTAAATGCTAAAGAAGCGATTATAGCACTGGCAGAGTATCTCGGTGAAGAGCTAGAAATCAAAGAGTTTGAGAGGAAAAACCCTTTACGTTTACTGGAGACTTTCACAGATACAAAAGATGTTGAAGCGGGAACTGCGATTATTGCTTTTAGTCGAAAAGATGTACTGAGATTAAAACAAAATTTTTCAAGAAACTTTTCTGTGAGTGTAGTGTATGGGAATCTTTCACCAGAGGTAAGACGTGAAGAAGCAAGACGTTTTCGAGAAGGGGAAACAGAGATTTTAATTGCTACTGATGCTATCGCCATGGGAATGAATCTTCCGATTAAAACAATACTTTTCTCAAAAGCTGAAAAATTTGATGGAATAAGTCAGAGAAATCTTCACCCATCAGAAATCCACCAAATTTCGGGTCGAGCAGGGCGTTATGGTCTGAATGAAGAGGGTTTTGTTGGAGCATTGAATCCTGAATCTTTAAAAATAGTACAAAAAAACTTTTACAAAGAAGCAAAAACGATAACAATCCCTTTTAAAGTGATGGCAAACTTAGAACATATTAAACTTGTGGGAAGCATTCTAGAAGAGACTTCACTTGAAGAGATCTTAAAGTTCTTTGTTGAGAACATGGAGTTTAATGGTCCTTTTCATGCTTCATCACTTGAAGATATGCTTTTAGCTTCGGAAATAGTAGATAAGTTTGATTTAGATATAGCAATGAAGTACCATTTAGCATGTGCGCCATTAACTTTAAAATCTCCATATATTGTTGGTGCATATGAAGAGTACATCGCTTCACTAGAGAGGAAAAGACCTGTACTCTATACATCACCTACTCTTTATGGAAGTTTTGCACAAACTACCGATGAACTTTTACGTGCTGAAGATATGGTCAAAGAAATCTCTCTTTATCTGTGGCTTTCTTATCGGTTTGATGAGTATTTTGTGGATGAGAAAAAAGCAAGAATATCGAGAGGTGTTTTAAACAAATATATTGAAGAATCTCTTCACCAGAGTCACTTTGTGCAAACGTGTAAACTGTGCCATAAGCCTTTGCCAGCAAACACAAACTATAATATTTGTCAGGCTTGTTTTAAAAAGAACTATACACATCGTAATGGACGCTCTAGAGGACCTAGGCGTTAACCTTTTAACTATGAAACTCTTCAATAGTACTTTGTAAAGACTCTGCAATACTTACAAGTTTTCCTAAGTCTTCTTCTATATGTAAAGCGCTTGTTCCGTTTGCTGTTGAAATTGCTTCTATTTCTGTAATATCATGAATAATATTTGCTATTTCTTTAGACATTATTTCGCCATCTTCTCTTGCTTTATGTGCGGCTTTATTCGAGCTGTCCATTGCTTCTGAAGTGAGAGAAATTTTATCTTCAACTTCACTAGAAATTTCTGCTAGTTTTTCAATATTTTTTGCATTGTTATTCATTTTATCGCTTACATCATTGATTGACTGTACGATAGTACTCACACTCATATCGATCTCTATGAGTGATTTTTGTGTTCTCTCAGCAAGCTTACGAACTTCATCTGCAACGACAGCAAATCCACGACCGTGTTCTCCTGCCCGTGCTGCTTCAATCGCCGCATTAAGAGCCAGAAGGTTTGTTTGTTCGGCAATATCTTTGATTACACTAAGTACATTTTTTACTTGATCTGCATTATTTTTAAGACCTGAGAGTTCAGTAGATAATTCATTTTCAATCTCAACAAAAGAGCTTACTTCACTAGAGAGTGAATTTAATGATTCTTGTGCTAAAGTTAAACCATCATTGGCATTTTCAACCATTGTTTGTGTTTTTTGTGAAGTTTCACTTACTTCTAATAGAAGTTCTCGTATTACTTCGCTTCTTTGGGTTGTTTTGGTAACAATTTTTTGTTCATTTTTTGTACTTTGGACTATAACGTGACTTGCTTGTTGTAGCTCTTGTGCAATTTCGTAGTTTTCTACTCCCAAGTCTTTAACGTTGTTGACAGTCCCTTGTATCATACTGATGAAGTTATTTACTTGATGTGCAGCTTCTCCAAACTCATTTCCTTGTGAATAAGAAAGACGTTTTGTTAAATCTTTATCTCCACTGACAAGCTCTGATGTACGTTGCTGTAAAGAGCTTAGAGGTGAAAAAATTTCTTTTGCGAAGAAGATACTAGCAAGTACAGCAAATACTATGAGGGCAATAATTAAAGCGATAAAAAGAATCATTTCTGTAGTAGCAATATCGCTATCTATTTGGTCAAGGGAGATAACAATATCCATAGATCCAAGTACATTACCTACTTGTGCGTTGTAGTGGCATGATAAACATTTTGCCTCAGCAACCATAGGTATAATTCTTCTAATTGTATGATGTCCATCTTCATTCTTTTCTATAACTTTCGTAGTTTTATTTTCTAAAACATCTCTGAGTAAAGGGTCTGAAGTATACACTTTACCATTACCATATACTTCAAGTACAGCACGTGATTGTGTTATTTCTAAGGATTCTATCCCGTGTATTGATTCTGCTGACTTAAAGGCATCTTCAACAACAGTAGGATCACCGAGCATCATACTCCCTGTCATTGTCTGAAATATTGATGTACTTAGCATTTCAAGAGATTGTTTAGTCGTTTTTTGAGATAAATCATTGAGCGTATATGAAAGATATGAGGAGATACCGATTAAGCCGAGGATACTTACCCCAACAATGGATATGATAACTTTTGATTTGACAGAATTAAACATTTCTTACCCTGATTACTTAAAGTATTTTAAAAATATTATAGCTAAAGTATTCTAAAAACATCATTTACTTTTTCTAATTTTATATATGATGCGTAGGGTAGGCTTTTAGAAAAAGATTCTTCGATTGGAATCTTCAGTACCTGAGATACAATACTCTTAATAAGCCCTGAATGCGTCATTACAAGGACATTTTGATTTGAGCTATTTAGAATGTATTTTTGAAAATAGTTATAAGTTTTTTTTATATAATTTTGTGTGCTTTCACCATCAAGAGCATTGAGCCATTGCTCAAAATTTATATATTTTATACCACTTTCTTCTATCTCTTGAAAACTCTTTCCTTCGTGAATACCCCAAGATTTTTCTCGTAAGTTTTCTGTAAATATAGGCGTTAATTGAAGGTCAAAAGCTGCTAAAGTTTGTTTTGCTCGTAATAAGTCAGAACAGTAGATAGCGTCATAGTTTTCATTTTTAAGAGTTCTCGCTATTTCTATGGCTTGCAGTTTGCCATTTTCTGAAAGTGGAATATCTATATGACCATTATACTTGCCTTGGTACTTTTCTATTACTTGAGCATGACGTACAAGTGTGATTATCATGAGAAATGAACGATTATGAGATAGTTGAGTAAAACTAATTCTGTGACTTCAATGATAAAACCATATATATCGCCATTAAGACCTTTGAGTCTTAATGTGAAAAATCTTGCACTTATGATTAAAACTAAAACTGAAAGAATAAATAGTTCTACTCCATGGAATACGGAGGCTAAAGCTAGACTGTATAGAACGGCGAACAACAGATGTTTTTTACCTAGCTCTTCTTTGAGAAGTTTTCCAACTCCACTACTAATATACTCATAAAAATAGATTGCTAATGTAGCATTAAGACGAGAGAACATCAAAATTATAGGAAGTAAATACATGAGCTGGTAGAAACTAAGATAAATGACAGAAGATAATTTAAAAGCTAAAAATATAACTGTAAATGTCATCCCCATACCACCAACATGAGAATCTTTCATAACTTCAAGCGCTTTTTCTTTACTGACAAATAGTCCATCCACGGTATCTGAAAACCCATCAAGGTGAAGTGCCCCAGTTATAAGAACCCAAAGACTAAAGATAAAAACTGCTAGATGAGAAGGGGGTATGTAAGGTGTTAGTAAGGTGTGTGCTCCCCAAAGTAAAGAACCTAAAAGAAAGCCAATAAGAGGATAAAACATAACTGAGTATCCGTTTATACCTTTAAAAAAATTATGTACTTTAAAAAATGGAAAAATGCTTAACATATTAAAGGCAAGAGCAAAGGCTTTGAAGATTTTCATAATGGATTATATCAAGTTTCATATGGTATTTATTGTTTTTTTGATAGACTAGTTTCTAGAATTAAAGATTTGTATATTTTTAATATGTTTTTTAAATAATAATTTGTTGTGCCAAACTTGTTGTGAAGCAAGGACGGAAAGCTATGGGTCTTAAGTATTTGAGATTGCCAAGTTACCAAATTAATCTAAAAGTAAGTTACTTCACTTATTGCTATTAATTGTCCATCCTATTTTTATAACATTTTCCCCAGATTTTGTTTCATTTAACTTCTACATTACTATGTAAAATTTATACTCAATAATAATATAAAGTTAAAAACTCTTTGTATTATTATTTTATATATAATTTCGCATTGTTTGTATTTTTCCTTAGGAGGAAATTATGAAAATTCAAAGTAAATTTATAAGCATGATTGCAGCTACTGCATTATTAGCAAGTGTTAGTGCAAGTGCTGAAGAAATTATAGAGCCTACTGGAATCGATCAAATCAAAGATATTGTGCAAAATGATACAGGTATTAAGTGGTGGTTGGAAAAAAGAGCAAAGCTACCATTGAGTACTTTAAACCTTGCAACACCATCAATTGATGGAATGAATGCCTTGATAAAAGAAGCAATTAAAGTGGAAGGTTTAGTAAATGATGGTGTTTTATCAATTGCTGATGTAAGAGAAATTAATACATATCTTGTAACAAATCATGCTAACACATGGTATGAATTAAGAGGACAAAATGCAGGAAATGATTCTACTGGCTTTTATACAGTTAACAGAAGAGGTGTGAGATCAAATACTACTATCTTAGATTCGAATGCAGTGAATATGTGGGGACACATATATAATCTTGGTTTTGAAGCGTATAGTCCTAATGCAAAAAGAAAACAGCAGAATCTTACGGACTATACAGGTAGAAAACAACAAAGTTTTACAACAGTCGGCTACTGGCTTGGGGAAATTATGAAAGCTGATATAGCAAGTGGTGAACTAAACAATCCGGATTATGAAGAGGTTGAAGGGACTACTGGTACAAAACTAGACATTATTGTTAAGACTATTTTTAATGACCAAGGTCTTTTAAGACGAATATCTACAGGAGATATGAGAGAGGGCGCTACATCTGCTGATGGTATGAATCATTTAATTGTAGAAGCAATTAAAGCTGAGGGTTTAGGTAATGATGGCAAACTTACAACTGCTGACATTAGAACTATAAACAACTATCTTGTTTCCAATCATAAAGAGGAGTGGGCAGGTCTTCATGGAGATGATGAAAACAATGAAGAGACAGGCTATCATACAGTTCAAAATGATGGAGCACATACAAGAATGTTTGCAGATAATGTAATGAATTCTGTTGCTGATGGTATATACCATCTTGGATTTGAAACGAACAATAAAAACAGACTTCTTAATGAAGATGGCAATAAAAATAAAAGCTTTGAAAAAGTTGCATGGTGGTTAGATACTGCTTTGAAAACTGATTTACTTGAAGGTAAATTTAACAACCCTGAGTATGAAGAAGTAGAAGGTACTACTGGAACTACATTTGATAAGATAGTCCCATATATTTATAATGATCAAGGTCTGCTTTTAAAAGTTTCAATGGAAGATATTCGAGCAGGAGCTAATGCCGCAAATGAGATGAATAAACTAATTGTTGAAGCTATTAAAACTACAGGAGTTGCGGCAGACAATGATATAAGTACTGATGATGCAAAAACTATAAATCAATACCTAGTTTCTCATTATCAATCTTTATGGGCAGAGCTTCATGGAGATGATGAAAACGGTGAAGAAACAGGATATCATAGAATTCAAAATGACGGAGCAAGAGGTATTGCTTATAACACAAATGTAATGAATAGTTTAGCTGATGGTATTTACCATCTTGGGTTTGAAACACCACATGCAAACAGACTTGTAAATGAGGATGGAAATAAAAATAAATCATTTAAAAAAGTAGCGTATTGGTTAAACAAATCTTTACAAGAGGATTATGCAGTAGGTATACTTAAGTAGGTAGTTATTTCTTAGAGGCGATAGCCTCTAAGTTTTCATAGCTTATTTTATTTTTACACTTATCCCAGCTACGGTGTTATATACTTCTTCACATCTTGAAGCTAGAAATTGTGAAATACGACCGTTGATGTCTACAAATTCTCTAACAAGCTTATTCTCACTCACAACAGAACAACTTACATCATTGATAACCCAAATAGTTTGCGTGTTCATTTGTTCAATTTTTTCTAGTTGTTTGAGCATATCTTCTTCATTGAACTTGTGATAAAGCATATTGTTAATCCACATACTAACGCACTCAACTAACACTACGTTATGTTGTAGTTTTATAATGTTAGCTAAATTCAGTGGTTCTTCAAGAGTGCTAAAGTTGTCTACTCTTTGCTCTTTGTGAAGTTGTACACGTTTTTTCATTTCATCATCGAAAAACTCATTTGTGGCTAAATAGATTGGTTTTTCTTTTGCAATTTTGAGAGTATATTCTTCTGCATTTTTACTCTTACCAGATTTAATGCCACCAATGAAAAGAGCCTTACATCCCATAAATTAAAATCTCTATTTCGTTGAGGATTTGGGCATTGTTTAATCCATTGGCAAGACCATAGGCTAAACAAGCCCCAGCTCCAACACCTTCTTTTGCTTCACCCTCATCGTATTTTTTAAGTATAGGTATCTCAGTATTTGCAAAACTAAATTCGGTGAAGATAGCGTGAGGTGTATAACTCAAATGTGAGAGAAGATGTTGTATGTCTGAAGAAGTGTCATTTGCTACCCAGCTAGTTGTAGCAAGAGTGAGGTTATCTGATTTAAGTTGCATTAAGACGTCTTCTCGTAGTTTGTCAGCTATAAGTAAACATGCTGCCATTTGTGTTCCGCCCGCAAGAACTACATGAAAACGTCTTGTAGCTTCAAGTAAAAAACCAGCACAAAAAAGAAGCATGTTATCACTTACTATGCTTAGTTTTTCAAAGTTACTCATCTCTTGTGTTGTGAGGCGGATTGCTTGACGTATAGTTTCTGCTTTTATAGCACTAGGCTCATCTGCAAAACTAGAAGAGAAGTCATTTTTACAGGTATACCCAAGTGCTAAACATGAAGCAGCTGCTGTTGTAGTTCCAGAGGGAGTACTTTCACCGAGTATAAGGTAGTTTCCTTTTAGCTCATAACTCTTACCAAAATCCATCCCCTTTATAAATACTGCTTTGGCATCAATCTTGGCTCCAGTAGCAATGGACTCTGATGGATTAATGTCAAAGTTATGAAGATGAACACTTTGCGGTTTCACCGACAAACCTAAATCTAAAATCTCTAGTGAAGAAAAAGGACTAAGATTATGAACAGCCCTTGTAATGAGTGCAGGAGTAGGAACACCAGTAGGTGTTTCAGCAAGTTCGCCTAAAGAAAATACTTTTTCATTTGTGATAAATTCACCATCTAGAGTAGGGGTAAGAGGAATTTTTCCAGGGATTCCAGCTTGTGTAATTCCCTCTATTTGACATGTGAGGGTAACACTTGAAGCAAGTAAGAAATCTGCTTTACCTTGAGGAAGTTCATCTTTGTGATGTGTAAAAATATTAAATGTTTTCATAATAATCTTTCATTTTTTTAGAATTATATAGTAAAATGTTGCAATATGTTTAAATGATAGGAAATTTTATGCCAACAATCACAGGACTAAGACCATTAGATGTAGAGTTTACAGTAAGTGGAAAAAAAGAGTTAATATCTGAGACAGACTTACTGGGTGTTATTACATATGCGAATGAAGATTTTTCTGAACTTTCAGGACACCCTATATCAAAACTTGTAGGATCTCCTCATAATATTATTCGTCATGTTGATATGCCAGAGACAGTTTTTAAACTTTTATGGGATAACTTAAAAGTTGGTAGAGAATACAAGGCTGTTGTTCAAAATAAACGTGCAGATGGAAAATACTACTGGGTGTATTCAGAGTATTTTCCATTATATGATGATAATCGTAAGATGTACGGTTATCGTTCAAAAAGGTATCCTGTATCTAAAAAAATTGTACAAGATGTAGCTGTAATTTATAAAAAGCTATTAGATCTTGAGCGAACAAAATCTCCAAGAGAAGCAGAGATGTTTTTGGAACTTAAGCTTCACAATGATGGTTACCATGATTATAAAGAGTTTATTGAGTACCTATATGAGACTAGATTTAAAGGTGTTTCAGGCTTTTTTAGAAAATTATTTGGGAAGTAGATTTAGGGCTTTTCTTACATCGTCTGCTGTGATCTCTTCTCTTCCATTTCCAAAGTAAGCTTTTTTCTTTACTTTACCAAAGTAAGAAGTATCTCCCCCTAGTTTGATGTCAAGTGCTAAAGCCATAGCTGTTATGGGGTGGCCAGCATTTGGGCTTTCGTGTTTTTTTCCATCTTCATAGAAGGCAAAAAGGTCCTGCTTGGTAGCAAAAAGCATGATTAACATAGCTGTTATTCTCGCTGGGACGTAATTAACTACGTCATCCAAAAGAGCTGCAGCTTTTCCAAATAGCTTATACTTTTGGGTTTTGTATCCAACCATAGAATCCATTGTATTAATCGCTTTATAGACTAAAATTCCAGGAAGCCCAAAGAGTAAAAGGTAAAACATGGGAGCGATGACCCCATCACTTAGGTTTTCTGCGTAGGTCTCAATGGCTGCTTTGTACACATCACTTTCACTTAAATCTTTTGTATCTCTACTTACAAGTTGCGCTACGAGAGCCTTTTTATTGTCAGCTTCAATGATTGCATAAACTGAATCATGTAGCATCTTACGCGCGATAAACATAGAAGCGATAATCGCAGAGATACTTACAGTCAAAATGGGGATAAAGTAACTTAAAAACTCTTCGATTACTAAACCAACCCCACCGATACTCACAACAATGAAAACAACAAGACCGAAGCCATTAATCACACTATCTTTATAGTAACGCTCTTCATAGAAGTTAATCATATCTCCCATATACATTACGGGATGTCGAAAACGTTTAAATTCACCAAAGAATTTGTCGATAAAGTAGGCGATTATTGTGATTAAGATGTTAGTCATTTAGTTCCTGCACTATACGTTCTATATCTACATGTTGCTCGATGTGTTGTGCAAACTCATGTATAGATTTCTTTTTATACTTTTTGAAATTATACCCTTTGTAGTATTTATTTACTTTAGAAAAGATTTTGTAGCGGAGTGCATCGCTATCAAAAATCCCATGAACAAAGGTTCCGTAGACATTTTTCTTTCTTTGTGCGATCTTTTGCGTTACCCCATTATGAATCTCATAACCTTGGAGTTTCACACCAAAGAGTTTATACTTTTTCTTTTTAACGATTTTCTTCTTTTTAAAGCTTACCCCACCACTAAAGATTCCAAAACCTTTTACTATTTTGTTCTCGGATTCTATTTGTTTTGGATCTAAAATACTTTCATACATCATCTCGTAACCGCCACAAATAGCTACTACGGTTTTACCTTGGAGCTTTTTTTCAAAACCTCTTTTTCTAAGCCACCCTAAATCATCAACAACTCTTTTAGTACCGGGTAAAACAACAACATCACAAGAGTCGATTTCACTAGGGTTTACGAGAAAAGAAAGCTCCACTTCACCATCAGCTATAAGTGGCTCAAAGTCGGTAAAGTTAGAGATGTGAGGAAGTTTAATCACTCCTACTTTTATGATAGCCTTAGTAGTGTCTTGAACATAGTTCATGATAGATTCACTATCTTCAAATCCAAGGTTAAATGGTTTAAATGGAACTACCCCTAAAACTGGGATTTTGAATTTTTCTTCGATGATTGTAACACCCTCATCAAAAAGAGACATATCTCCTTGAAACTTGTTGACAATAACCCCAATGACATTTTTACGAAGCTTTTCTGGAAGGAGATGATACACACCATAAATGGAAGCAAAAACACCACCTCTTTGGATGTCTGCTACTAAGACAATCTTAGTGTTAAACTCCTCTGCAACGTAGATGTTAGATAAGTCTTTGTCCATCAAGTTTAACTCAACTGGACTCCCAGCACCCTCAGCAACAACACAGTCATACTTTTCTTGAAGTCGAAGAAAAGCTTTTTTTACATGAGGTTTAAGCGTGTCAAGATCACGATAATAACTCCAAACATCTTTGTTACTAACACTCTCTCCGTTAACAATAACGTGAGCTTGTGATTTGCCACCTGACTTTAAAAGAACAGGATTAATGTCGGGCGTTGTTTTCATCCCAATAGCTTCTGCCGCAAAGTACTGAGGAATAGCAACTTCACCACCTGCATCTGTAACTTGTGAGTTGTTAGAAACATTCTGTGCTTTAAAAGGGGCAACCTTAATACCGCGATGGTGAAGTAGGTATGTAATGGCAAAAGAAAGCGTAGACTTTCCAGCGTCAGAGCTTGTACCAAATATGCTTAGGGAGTTCATAGTTTGTTTTGCCTTTTTTTATAGCTATGTTAAGATTTTTCTATTTTTTCGACATATAATAAATCTATGTTAAATAAATAGAGTTTTTTTAACATAGGTCTAATGCTATGTTAAATTAAATATTTTTTTGTAACATAGCATAAAGTTTAATATTTATAAAAAACTTACTATTTTTAATTTGAATACTTTGCATTATTCCAATGTTCTCAAGTTCTTTTAGATATTTTGATGCGGTTTGTCTTGTTGTACCTAGTATGTCAACTAAAAAATCTATCTTAGTATAAGGGTGCATAAAAAGAATTTCTACCAAATCTTTAGAGTAAATTTTAGGTAGCTTATCTTTTAATTCTTTTGTTGTTTCTTCCATCATTTTATATATATTTTCAACAAGCTCAATAGTCTCTAACGAAGTTTGTTCTACCCCATCAAGAATATACAAAATCCACTCTTGCATTTTATCCTCAGTTCTAACCTCTTGAAGAAGTCTATAGTAATCACTTTTATGCTCAATAATATATCTACTTAGATACAAAATAGGAATATCAAGTAAATCTTTTAAAATAAGATATAAAATGTTGATAATTCTACCTGTACGGCCATTGCCATCATAAAAAGGGTGAATAGTCTCAAATTGATAGTGAATAATAGCCATATCTATGAGAGGATCCACTTCACTAGGTTCATTTATAAACTTCTCAAGGTTGTCTAAAAGGTTTTGAATAGTTTCATAGTTTTGCGGTGGAATAAAAACAACTTCACCAGTAAGAGCATTTTTAAGATTAGTTCCACTCTGTTTTCTAACTCCAGCGTTATTTTGCTCTAACTCTTCTTGAATCTCAACAATGTACTTTTTAAGAAGTAGTTGATTTTCTTTTACCAAATCATAACCCAAAAGAAGAGCGTGAGAGTAGTTTTGAACCTCTTTGGCTTCATTGGTTACATCCATGATATTTAAAGATGCTCTATAGAGCTCATCATGTGTAGTAATGATATTTTCAATCTCACTACTATCTTTCGCTTCTTGCAGAACCAAAGAGTTTATTAAAATATTTTGGTTGGGAATAATTTTAGCAACACCGTTTAGTTTCGCTAAAGCCCTGTTTGCAGAAATGGTTTTTTTTAGGACTTTTGTTGTTTCTATGTTTTGAGGTAGTGGTAGGTTTTTAGGGAGGAACTCTTTCATAATAAATCTAGCTCCTCTGAGATGTCTTTTATGAGTTTACTAAGAGGGCGTTTGTTTATATCTTTGTCTTCTAAAGAAGTACCCATTAGTAAGCCTTTTAAATATGTTTCATCTCTATCTCTAAAAACTTCTGTATCACTTAAAATACTTGAAATAGAAGCTTGATTATAGAGTTCCTGTTTCTCTTTTAGTTCTAAAACAATATCTTTATGCTTATTATACTGTGGAAGCAAAACAAAATCTTGAATATTATTTTTTGCTTTTTTTAACAAATCTGCATCATCACTGGCATCATCAAAGGTAATATCAAAATCTGTTGCCTTGTTACACATACTTAATGGCTTAGAGGTGGAAAATTTGTGTATATCATTAAAGCTATCTATGTAAGGGTGTAAATGAGTCTCAGGTGAAAAAGGTTTACTTCCCTTTATCGTTCTATTACATATTAGGCAGGATGGGATTAAATTATATATAGACAGTGCAAAATATGGATAAGTTTCTTTTGGTAAAAAATGGTCAATGTCAGGTCGTGTATATTGTTTTTTCTTTATTTTTGAAGATTTATCTATAACAGTATATGTATAGTTTTTATTGCAATACGGGCATACATTAATATTTAGTTTTTCTGCTAAATCATACGCTCTATATTCATTCTCATGTTTTGTAGAAAATTTATTATAACCATTAAAATTACCAGATTTATTTTTACTTTTTTCTTGAGAACCAATAAACGCTAGTTTCATTTTTTTAGTGTTGATTATCTGTGTTTTAATCTCATCTGATAATTTGGAAAAGTTTTGAGGTTTACATGTGATAATCTCTTTTATTTTTTCTTGCGTAAAGTATACTTTGTCTTTTTTTGAAAAAACATCTAATCGAATATAATCTTTAACGCCATTATAAAAAGTTTCAACAATATCTTCTGTTATCTCTATTTTAATCATTGTCGCTCTTTTTTAGCTTTAAGTTTTGCTATCTCTTCTTCATGGGCTTTTATTTGCTCATCTATATTTAGACGAGTCTGTTTATCAAATAGTTTTTGAAGCTCTTTTTGCAGTACAGGTTCACCAATAATTTTAATAATTTGTTTTGCTTTGTCTGTTGTCATATCTCCATCATAATGTTCATCTGAAAGAAATTTATATACATCATTGATTCTATCTTTAGCAAATTCTCCCATAAGCCCATCTTTCATAAAAAAGCCGTGAGAAAGTAAGGTGTGGATATTTGCTCCAAAAGGTCTTATGTCAATCTCATCAGTAACATTCTTACAGTTTCCGATTTTTTGTTTTTTCTCAATGACTTCTTTATCTTTTTTCTTATAATTTTCTAAAAAGATTACATTTTCTTTTGGAATGTCTGAGAGA
>NZ_JBLHOE010000022.1:0-46705 GCF_047622445.1 Sulfurimonas sp. | reverse complement strand
AACTAGAAAAGATACAAATAAAGAGCTAGTTGCTTAAAATATAAATTATATTAAAAATAGTTGGTTATAATTAATAAATTAAGTGGGTTTTAAGGTGGCGACTAGGAGCTAATAAATTACCTAACGGCAACTTATTTGCTCTATTCAAACGTTATCTGCCATTCAAGTGGCATACTCAAATTTCACCATAGAGGATTAAAAATGGATACTAAGAAAGCTTTTATATTAATGCCTTTTTCTGAGTCATTGAACGATGTATATGACTTCTTGATTAAAGGTGCATTAATCGATGCAGGATATCAAGTAGAAAGAGCAGATGACATTAAAAGCCAAAGTAATATATTAGAAGATATTGTAAAGGGAATTGTAGAAAGTGATTTAATTGTTACTGATTTAACAGACTCTAATGCAAATGTATATTATGAATTGGGTATTGCACATGCTCTTCAAAAAAAAGTTATTTTAATTACTCAAGATATTGAGGAACTACCATTTGATTTAAAATCATATAGAGTCATAGGTTATTCCATACATTTTACTAGAATGAATGAAGCTAAAAAAGAATTGTATCAATTAGCTAAACAAGCTTCTGATGGAACCTTGCCGTTTGGTAATCCTGTCAAAGACTATGGTGAAATTCAGAACATCAGTGAATCTACTTATTCTGTAGTAAAAGCTAGTGACGATGATTCATCAGATTTAGGTTACTTAGATCACTTTGTCCAATTTGAAGATAATTTTGAAAATCTAACAAAAATAGTTAAAATAGTAGGAAGTAAACTGAAGGAAGAACTAACTCCTGAAATAAATAAAACTACTGAAATACTTACAACAGCACAGAACTTAACATCCAAACAAAAAAGAAATTTAATTAAAGAGCTAGCGGGACATGTTGATACTTATGCAAACCTCTTAAAACCTAAAAATGATGAATACAGAGATTTGAATCAAAAACTGGAAACAAACATAGAAATTATTTTAACCATTAATCAGAAACATAATGAAGAATCAATTGAAAATATAGAGGAGTTTCTAACTGGTTTTGAGGCATTAGAAAATGCTGCACAACATAGTCGTGATGGATTAATTGGTTTCTTGGAAACTATGAAGAACCTACCTAATTTAGAGAAAAGCTTTAATCGTGCTAATAAATACATGCAACAAGAGCTTCAGTTTTTTATTAATAATATTGACCAGACTATTTCAATGGCATCTAGAGCAAGAATTATAGGTAAATCATTGTTAGCAAAATCTTAGATTAAAGTCTAGGAAGATAACAAAACGCAGAAGCCAATATTTAACCCAAGAGCGGGTCAAATATTGCTTTCCTTAACCGTTGTACGTTCCCGCGGAACGGAAACGTACAACGGCGAAGCTGAGCCCTAAACGTGCCCCCAACCATTTGTCGTATTCCGCTACGCTACATACAACAAATGGCAGGAGTCCCACTTCAAGATGTATCTCAGCTTCGCCGTTAGATACACAAAGGAAATATATGAAAAAAGAAATTTCAACTACATTAATGGTGCTACTTATTAGTTTTATCGGATTTGTATTTAGTCTAATACAAATGTATTCTAATCAAGACGGAAACTCATACCCACTTAATGCTAGTTTAATATATTTGGGAACATCAATCTTTGTATTTACATTTTTGCTTACTTTAAAGAAAGATATTTTAAAACAATGAAATTTATCCATTAGCAAGTGCTATTTTTGTAGTAAGTGGAATGATTTCATTTAGTAGTATTTTTTTGATTAATAAATTTGTTATAGAAACATCTAACAACATCTAGTAGAGAAATATGAAGCCAAAGTGCGGCTTCATATTTCTCAAGTCAACTGTTATATAAAAATAATGCCGAAACCTTATTTACTGAACAACACCTCTCTTAGCGTAAAACTCTTTTTTGTACTCAGCAAATTTATCTTCTAGAATTGCTTCACGTACTTCTCTCATAAGGTTCAGATAGTAGTGTAAATTGTGAAGTGTAGCAAGTCTAAAGTATGCAATCTCACGTGCACGAAAGAGATGACTCATATACGCACGAGAGTATGTTTTACATGTTACGCATTGACACTCTGGATCAATTGGTAGTTCATCTTCTTTAAACTTAGCACCTTTAATATTTATACGACCAAAAGAGGTAAAGAGCGTACCATTTCTTGCATTTCTTGTAGGCATTACACAGTCAAACATATCTATCCCACGTTCAATGTTTTCTATCAAGTCCTCAGGTGTACCAACACCCATTAAGTAACGTGGTTTATCTTTTGGCATATACTGTGTTGTATATTCAACTGTGTTATACATTTCATTGTTGAGTTCACCAACACTCAGTCCACCAATGGCAAAACCATCGAAGTCTAATGCACAAAGTTCAGTCGCAGATTTTTTACGAAAGGCTTTGTCAGTTCCACCTTGGATAATTGCAAAGATATTTTGATCTACTCCAACACCTTCTTTTTGTTTTGCTCTAAAGTACTCAATAGACTCTTCCGCCCATGCAGTTGTTCTCTCGATACTTAGCTTAATACGCTCTTGAGTTGCAGGAAGTCCAACTAAGTCATCAAGAATCATCATAATGTCTGATCCAAGGTTATGCTGAATATCGATAACTTTTTTTGGAGTAAAGAAGTGCTTTGAACCATCTATATGAGAACGAAATTCTATACCATTTTCTTTAGGTTTTGAAATATCACTCAGGCTAAAAGCTTGAAATCCACCACTATCAGTTAAAAAACTTTTAGGAAACTTAGTAAAGTTATGAAGTTTCCCCATTTTTGCAACTGTTGCATCTCCTGGACGAAGGTACATATGGTAGGTATTTGCTAAAATAATTTGCGCACCTAAAGTGTTTACAACATCATTCATATCAAGAGCCTTAACACTCCCTAGTGTTCCAACAGGCATAAATACCGGAGTTTGTATAGTCGAATGGGCTGTTTTTATAGTACATGCGCGGGCATTTTTAGATGTTGCTTCTAGTGTGAATTCCATAAATTATTTATCCTATATATATCTTGTTGTTTTTATTTAGAGCTATTGTTTGGTTTGTTTTTTGATTGAAGTTTGTATTATAGTAAAAATATAATAATATATACTTTTACTATCGAGGAGGAGTATCCTACAAGTAGTAGGAAGTGGTTATTTTAAAAGCTGCTCAATCTCATCATCATCGATAAGCATACTGTTATTTATATCTAGCATGTCTTTATCAACAAAGATTACCTCTGCCATTGCAAGAAGATTTTTACTTATATCATAAGCATAGGCACTGTCATTCATAAGTGACGTAGCCATCTCATTTGTGATTAAATGATTTCTAATTAAGTTATCAAGTTTACCATTTGCGATAATATCATACCTTTCAATATATACTCTTGTTTTTGAAAGTAGAGTTAAAAGTACATCTTCTTCTTTTGTGTTAGATATAGTGTCTATAATTCGTAAAAATTCTACTAAATCTTTTTTAATACTATTGTACTCATCTATAATATGTTGATTTGTACTTGTTGAATATTTTAGTATGTTTTTTTGCAAGCTTTGCGTGTTTTTTACAGCATCTACAATATCTCTATTTGCAAGTTTTAATTTATAGAGTACCTGTATATCTTCTGCCGACATATCAGATTGGGCTTGAGCCGCGAAATCTATAATTTCACCATAAATACCTTTGATTCTACGTTCATAAAAACCACCAATATCGATAGTATCTGCACTATACTTATCACTTACAACATCTTCAAGTGGCATTTTGGATAAAATATTTGATCTTTTTAGATTCAAACCGTGCGCTATAATTTCAAAAGCATTTGTATATAAATGTTTAGTTTCTCTTTCAATAGCTGCCATTGCAGTTGCCGGAATTTCTAAAACAGAATCATTTAAATACTGCGCCGTGTCATAACTTTCTACTTCTGGTATTTTATCTTTAGAATTAAGTGTTTTTTCTAGGAATTTCACTAATGTATCTACAAATGGTATAAACATAATCACACCCATTATTTTAAAGAAAGAATCAAATACAGCTAGTCTTAGCGTATGATTATCTGATGCTATCCCAATAAAATCACTAATTGCAGCTACTAAATCCATTATTTGGTTAATAAAAATGACAGCAATAATGGCAGTTACAATGTTAAATATAAAATGAGCCCCAGCTAACCTCTTACCATCTATGTTAGAGCTTAAAGACCCTATGACCGCAGTAATCGTTGTACCTATATTTGCCCCAATGGTAAGGGCTAAAGCATTTTCATAGGTAATTTGTCCAACAGATAATGCAGCTAAAATAAGTACAATAGTAGCGTGAGATGACTGCATAACAACCGTTGCCAAGATACCGATCCCGATAAAGATCATTAAACCTTTAAATCCGTCAACCGCAAACGAAGCTAAATCAATACTTTCTTTAAATGCTTCAAATCCATCTTTCATATAATGGATACCTAAAAACAAAAATCCAAGTCCGGCTAATATATATCCTATACCTTTGAGAGCTTTGGCTTTTTGAAAAATCAGTATCACACCAAAGACAAGCATAGGCATTGCATAGGCAGATATTTTTACTTTTAAACCAAACCCAGCCATTAACCAGGCACCAGTAGTTGTACCAATATTTGCACCTAAAATTATACCGATACCCTGAGAAAGACCTATAAGACCAGCTCCAATAAACGATATAGTTAAAACTGAAACTAAAGAACTTGATTGCATAATTGCAGTGGCAACAAATCCAAAACTTATACTTTTATGTAGTTTATCAGTAGATTTCTTTAAAATTTTCTCTAATGTACCCCCAGAAAAAGCTTTAAAACCTTCTTCAAGGGTAAGCATACCAAACAAAAAGATAGATACACCAGCTGCTATCTCTTTAAAATCTGGACTTATCCAAAATCCATAAGCTAAAATCATTAATATACTAGGTAATAATATTTTTTTCATCATTTATTTATAATCCTTTTCTTTATTGATTTCGGAATTATAGAGCTAAATACATTAAAAATGAATTAAGTTCAGTTTAAAAATGAATTAAGTTATTTCTTTAGACTTAACATTATTTTGCTACAATCTCTTATGGGAAATATAAAAAAAAAGAAAAACACAGCACTAAAGAAAAAAGAATATATTAAAGATTCTGTAAAATATTTTCAAGAAGTTGGATATGAAAAAGCAAATATGTCTAAGTTGGCAAAAATCTTGGATGTATCAGTAGGAACACTTTATAAAGTATTCGTGAATAAAGAAAATCTTTATTTAGAGTTTATTTTGTATCAAATAGATAGTTTTTCACAGGTATTAGAAAAGAACCAAACGAAAGATCCTATGTCGAATTTAAAAATTTACTTAGAACATAAATATAATTATTTTATGGCGAACAAAAAGTCCATAGAATTATCTCTAGCGTATGATCCATTTTTTGTTCATAAACTAAGTATAGATAAAGGTCATCCTATGGATAAGATTTTTAAATTCTTAGCGAAACAATTTAAAGAAATTTTAAAAGATGATAAAAGAGACTATATACATATCTCCATATTATTTAAAAAATTATCTGATGGATATGCAGAAAGTTTTAAGATAAAAAAGTTTGATACAAGTAACATTATTGATGATACTATTGATTTGTTTTTAAATGGACTGTTGCAGCATACAAAATAGTTCGTATTATGCTAAAATGCTAAAAAATATTTTAGCAAGGTGTATTAATGGCAACAGTAGGTATGAGTGATATTAAAAAGAATGTTCGTTTAATAGTCGGTGAAGTACCATATAAAATAGTTGAATTTCAACATGTCAAACCAGGCAAGGGCGCTGCATTTGTTCGTATGAAAATGAAAAGTTTCTTAAACGGAAGAACTGTTGAAAAAACTGTTCATGCTGGAGATAAATTTGAAGTTCCAATTATTGACTTTAAAACAATGCAATATCTTTATGACGATGGTGAAATGTACCAATTTATGGATAACGAAACGTTTGATCAATTAGGTCTTATGTATGAGCAATGTGAAGATGCATCAAAATGGCTAAAAGATGGAACAAATGTTGATATGATTTTTTTCAAAGGTAAAGCTATCTCAGTAGCGCCGCCTGAGACTATGGAGCTTATCATTACTGAAACACCTCCAAACTTTAAAGGTGATACTTCAAGTGGAAGTAAAAAACCAGCTACACTTGAAACTGGTGCTGTTGTACAAGTTCCTTATCACGTACTTGAAGGTGATTTAGTTAAAGTAAACACTGTTGATTGTGAGTTTTTAGGAAAAGTTAAATAAGCTAATACTTCACTTTTACCTTGTCATACCTGAGAATTTTTCTATCTCGCTCTCGGGTACTGGTTGGGAAAATAAAAAACCTTGAAAGCTATTTATTTCTAACTCTTGAACTACCTCAAAAACATCTTCTGAATGGACAAACTCTGCCACAGTCTCAATTTCTAATTGTTTGAGGCATTTGTATATCAGAAATAATGAGATCTATATATACTTCTTTTTCTAAGTATAGCTTATAGCCTTCTTCCTCATTTTTGGCGGTGAAAACTTCACAACAAACGTCTTTGAGCATATCTATGATAATATCTTCATCTTCAACATCAAAGTATATTTATATGCGCTAAATCACTAAAATCCATCTTCTACTTTTAAATAAAAAGTTAATTATTACATGATAGACTTACGATAGAAAATAATGAAGTAGATAATCGTTCCTTACATATTAAGACATGAGTAAAAGATAAGAAAATAGTATTAACTATACGTGATAATGCTGGTGGTATTGCAGAGGATGTTATAGGCAAGATATTTAACCCTTACTTTACCACAAAAGAGGAAGGTAAAGGTACTGGAGTAGGACTGTATATGAGCAGTCAAATTGTAAATAACATGAATGGTTCTATAGAAGTCGAAAATAGTGAATTATTTACAAAAAATAGAGGAGCTAAGTTTACAATTAAACTTCCAATATGTTAGTAAATATTAATGTTAACCTACTATAATCCATCTAATTATTCTAAAAACTAGGCTAGATTTATGAGCGTACAACCTTTTACCCACCTTCATCTCCATACAGAGTATTCTTTACTCGATGGAGCGAATAAACTTACAAACTTAGTTCCTCGTTTAAAAGAGCTAGGGATGACTTCTGTAGCCATGACAGATCATGGAAATATGTTTGGTGCAATTGATTTTTACCATCAAATGAAAGATGCAGGTATCAAGCCGATTATTGGGATGGAAGGTTATATCCATAATGGTGATACCTTAGGTGATAAATCTACTAAACAAAGATTCCATATTTGTCTTTTTGCCAAAAATAAAAAAGGTTACCAAAACCTTATGTATCTTTCTTCCAAAGCTTATATTGAAGGAATGTATTATTTTCCTCGTATAAACAAAAATGAACTTCGTTCACATAGTGAAGGCTTGATTTGTACCTCTGCGTGTCTTCAAGGTGAAGTAAACTGGCACCTGAATCTTTCAAATGAGAGAAATGTAAGAAATGGAGCTTTGGGTTATGATGGAGCTTTAGCTGTTGCAAGAGAGTATCAAGATATTTTTGGAGATGATTTTTATCTTGAACTTATGCGTCATGGAATTGGAGATCAGCTTTTCATTGATGAGCAGATTTTACGAATTTCAAAAGAAACAGGTATCAAAGTTGTAGCAACAAATGACACACACTATACTTTTCCTGGGGATGCACAGTACCATGAAGCATTTATGTGTATTGGGATGAATAAACTCTTTGATGATCCAAATCGTATGCGTCACTCTGTACATGAATTTTATCTAAAATCCCCAGAAGAGATGGCTATGCTTTTTGCAGATATACCAGAAGCAATAGCGCATACACAAGAGATAGTAGAGAAGATAGAAAATTTTGTGCCAATAGTGAAAAACCCAACACCTCCTCACTTTAAATTTACACAAGAATATGCTCAAGGGGATAATTTAGAGATAAGTCATGTTGATGATACACCTGCTTTACCTGCAAATGCAAGTGAAGATGAAAAGAAACTATGGTTTAGTGGAGCTGATAAAAATGATGCTGAGTACTTTACATTCAGATGTAAAGTAGGCTTAGATAATCGACTAAAACACGTGCCAGAGGCTAGACATGAAGAATATCGTGAACGCCTTGAGTTTGAGATGGATATCATCAACTCTATGAAATTCCCCGGATATATGCTCATTGTTTGGGATTTTGTGAAAGTTGCAAAAGAGATGGATATAGCAGTTGGACCAGGACGTGGTTCTGCGGCAGGTTCTTTAGTTGCATATTCGCTAGACATTACCGACATTGACCCTATGAAGTATGAGCTTCTTTTTGAGAGATTTCTAAATCCGGAACGTGTGTCTATGCCGGATATAGATATGGACTTTATGCAAGCAAGACGTGGTGAAGTAATCGACTATGTAGTTAAAAAATATGGTCGTAATCAAGTTGCGCAAATCATTACCTTTGGTTCATTACTGGCAAAAGGGGTTATTCGTGATGTTGCACGTGTACTTGATATGCCACTTTCTCAAGCTGACAAATTGGCCAAACTTGTTCCAGATGAACTTGGAATTACCCTTAATGGAAAAACAAAAAAAGGCGAGTTTATCGATGGTGCTTTTCAAAAGGAACCAAAGATTCAAGAATTAGTAACGGGTGATGCAAATGCAGCACGTGTTTGGGAGTTTGCTAAAAAACTTGAAGGCTTAAAAAGAAACTCAGGAATTCATGCAGCGGGAGTTGTAATATCCAACGAAGAACTTTGGTATAAAACACCTATCTATAAGCCAAGTGGTGAAGACACTTTTGTTACACAGTATTCGCTAAATTATCTTGAAGATGTAGATTTAATCAAATTTGACTTTCTTGGTCTTAAAACTCTTGATGTAATTTATAATGCGATTAAACTTATAAAACGTAGATATGATAGAGATGTTGACTGGCACCAAATAGATGAAAATGATCCAAAGGTGTATGAGGTGATCAGAACAGGTGATACTGTCGGAATGTTCCAGATAGAATCCTCGGGAATGCAAGATTTGAATAAACGTCTGAAGCCAGATAGTTTTGAGGATTTAATTGCCGTTCTTGCACTTTATAGACCAGGGCCAATGGAATCTGGGATGCTTGATAGCTTTGTGGAACGTAAACATGGTCGAGAAGCAATTGAGTATACTTTTGACATAATGGAACCAATCCTTAAAAATACGTATGGGGTCATCGTATACCAAGAACAGGTTATGCAGATTGTTCAAAATGTTGGTGGATTTAGTCTTGGGTATTCAGATATTATTCGTCGTGCTATGGGTAAGAAAAAAGATATGGCAACATACAATGCTGAGTTTTCTGCAGGAGCGGTGAAGCAAGGTCATCCGTATGATGAAGCTTCTAAACTTTTTGATTTGATTGAAAAGTTTGCTGGATACGGTTTTAATAAATCTCACTCAGCTGCTTATGCAATGGTCACTTTTCAAACTGCATGGTTAAAGACGTATTACCCAAATGAGTTTATGGCGGCACTTTTAACTTCGGACAAAGACAACACAGACAAAGTTGTTCGTTATATAGATGAAGTAAAACGTATGGGAATTGAACTTTCCCCACCTGATGTGAATGATTCTTATCTAGAATTTTCTGCAATTACTAAAGATAAAAAAGAGATTATTTTGTTTGGTCTTGGTGCGATTAAAGGTGTTGGTGGTTCTGCAGTTGAGTCGATCATTCAAACGCGTGAAGAGGATGGACCATTTACTTCTATGGAAAACTTCGTAAATCGTATAGATCCTTCTAAAGTAAATAAGCGTTTTATTGAGTCAAGTATCAAGTCGGGTGGATTTGATAGATTTGGACACTCAAGAAAAGCTTTACTTGATCAGATAGAACTTATAATAGAAACTGCTAAAAAAGCGAGTGATGCTAAAAAGAATGCCGTTGGTTCTCTTTTTGGAGATGATGAAGAAATTACTTCTGTAGGACTTACTCTTAATAATGCAGAGGAGTATGAGCTCAAAGAAATTTTAGAATTTGAAAAAGACACATTAGGTTTTTATGTTTCCGGTCATCCAATGGATGAATACCGTGAGAAACTTGATGAATTAAACTATACTCTCTCATCTGAAGTAGATACAGTAAAGGATGGCTCTTTCGCAATCTTTATAGGTAAAGTTGAAGAGATAACTAAAAAGACGTCTAAAAAAGGAAATCAGTTTGGGATTGTAAATCTTATGGATTTTCATGGAAATATTGAGATAATGCTTTTTTCAGACAAGTTAGAACAACTCAGCGAAATGAATCTTGAAGAGCCAGTTGCATTTAAAGCAAAGATTACGCATACTGAGATGTTTACACGTATGAATGTAACAAAAATTATGACACTCAAAGATTCAAAAAAAGAGTGTAAAAAAGTAAAAACTGAAGTGAGAGAACTACCCCAAGAACCACTAAATTTAGCTATTAGACTCGATTCTGAGGCAAAAATATTAGAAGATCTGTATACACTCATAAGACAAAACCCGGGAAGTAGACCTTTGAAAATTATCATCACAGCCAAGCTACAAAATGTAGTGATAGATTCAGCAATACGGGTAAACAATAGTATAGTGAAGGCCTTAGAAGGGAACGAATTTGTGGATATATTAGGATAATAAATGGAAAAACAAGATTTTAACGAAGGATTATTAGGTTTTTTAGATGCATCGCCTACACCGTTTCATGCTACATTAAACATGAGTATGATGTTGCAAAATGCCGGATTTTTACAACTGGGTGAAGTTGATAAGTGGGAGTTGGAAGAAGGAAAAAAGTATTATGTAACACGTAATGACTCTTCGATAATCGCATTTACATACCCTAAAGCTAAAAACTTTACGATGATAGGTGCACATACAGATTCTCCAAATCTCAAGCTCAAACCAAATCCTGTAATAAAAGAGCATGGAGTGGTGAAGTTTGGAGTGGAACCTTATGGTGCATTACTTTTAAACCCTTGGTTTGACAGAGATCTTTCCTTAGCTGGACGTGTATCATATCTCGATTCCAAGGATAGAATTCAAGACACGCTTATAAACGTGCAAAAGTCTATTGCAATTATTCCATCTTTAGCAATTCACCTTGATGATAAGGCAAATAAAGATAGAACAGTCAATAAGCAAACAGATATTTCACCGATCCTTACAACGAATGATGATTTTGAATTTGATGAGTTTATACAATGGCAATTATCAAAAAATGAAATTTTAGACGTAAAAGAGTTGTATGCAAATGAACTTAGTTTTTACGATACACAACAAGCTTCATATGTAGGTTTACACGATGATTTTATAGCATCAGCACGACTTGATAACCTTCTTTCTTGTTATGTAGGACTATTAAGTATCTGTTCGCTAGAGGCTACTTCACCAATGCTTTTTATTGCATCTGATCATGAAGAAGTTGGAAGTGAATCTACATCTGGAGCAGGGGGTAGTTTCTTGGAAAATACTCTTAGACGAATGTATAGCGATTATGAAGAATATATGGAGATGATCAGAAGCTCAATTATGATTTCTGCGGATAATGCACATGCAATTCACCCAAATTATCCGTCTAAGCATGATTCAAAACATGCGCCATATATAAATAAGGGAAGTGTTATAAAAGTAAATGCAAATCAACGCTATGCTTCAAATTCTACTACAATTTCAAGGTTTATGAATGTTGCAACGAGATTAAATGAGCCTTACCAAGAGTTTGTTACAAGAAGCGATATGGGTTGTGGTTCAACAATAGGACCAATTACAGCTACGAGATTAGGAATAGATACACTTGATGTCGGACTTCCAACTTTTGCAATGCACTCGATTCGTGAACTTTGTGGAAGCGATGACGCACACTCTTTATATAAGATTATTTTAGGGTTTAATGACTAATGTCGCAAACAGTTACAGCAGAAGAACTTAACCTCTTAATAGAACAAACATACAAGGTTGAAAAAGAATTTAGTGAGTTAAAAGCTTCGTACGACCATCTTCAAGATACTGTTGAAAAAGTTGTAGAGTTTTTACCAAATGCAATTTGGATTCTAAACAGCGATAACACAGTTTTTTTACAAAATTCAAAAGCAAGAGGTTTATGGGAGCTTTTACGATTACTGGAGTTTCAAGAAGAAGATTATGAAATTAACTTTGAGTCACGTGATTATTTGGTAAAAAGTTCACTCTACCAAGAGAAATCCATGTTTAGTGTTATAGATATTACAGAACAAAAAAGGAAAGAGAACCTTGCTACTATGGGTCAAATGGCTGCACATCTTTCTCATGAAATAAGAAATCCTATAGGCTCAATCTCACTTTTAAGTTCAGCTCTTAAAAAGAGAGTAAAAGAAGAAAATATCCCTATTGTTGAAGAGATCCAAAGTTCTGTATATAGAATAGATAGAATTATCAAAGCGACTTTGATGTTTTCTAAAGGTGTTCAAACAAATAAGTCTACATTTAAATGGG
Organism: Sulfurimonas sp.; assembly: GCF_047622445.1. Taxonomy (GTDB): domain Bacteria; phylum Campylobacterota; class Campylobacteria; order Campylobacterales; family Sulfurimonadaceae; genus Sulfurimonas. The sequence continues at coordinate 34,225 of NZ_JBLHOE010000022.1, read as the reverse complement.
ATGAGCTTAAAAAATCTATAAATGTAGCTATGGGTTATTATGGATACTCTAAAGAAATAAAATGTATATTTCCTGAAGAAAATTTTACTTTACATGCCGATAAAGATCTTTTAGAGATGCTGTTTTCGAACTTTATAACTAATGCTATAGATGCTATAGAACTTGATGATAATGAGAGTGGTAAAGTTGAAATCATATACGAGAATGATGTAACATTGCATAAATTTTATATCTATGATACGGGAATACCTATAGAAGATGAAAATGGCTTATTTGAAGCCTTTAACAGTACGAAGGTTAAAGGAAATGGACTAGGACTTGTTCTTTCTCGTCAGATTGCAGAAGCCCATGGTGGTTATGTTAGATTAATGGCGGGTAAAAGAAAAGCTTTTGAGATAGCATTTGCAATATAGAGAAGAAGAATTTTTGTTTTTTTTTGTAGAATATATTTTTGGAGTGATAAATAATGGTACATAAAGCAGCAATACGTTCATTACTAGAGTATGTATGCGTAGATGGTGATACTGTAATTTGTCATTTTAGATGCAGCGTAAAAGATAAAATTGTAACTTCAAGAGTTCCTTTTGAGCCTTATGATGGTAAGATAGTATTGTCTTGGATAGATATTATTTTTCATCCAATTCGTTCGTATAATCGATATTATCACACTCCCATAACTATCTATGGAAATAATTGCGATGAGACTATTGTACTTAAAGCTTTTGAAAATATTTCAAAGTATTTTATTTGGAGTGATAAAGAAGAAAAATATATATATAATAATGGAATATAATGCAAAAAATTAAAATAGAAGTACCCCGTGCTACACTAGATATTTATAGTTATGAAAAAGATGAATTACGATTTTTTGAGTTTGATGCAACACGATGTCAACCACCTGAGCCAATGGTAAATACTATGCTTTGCTTAGGCCTTATAGAAAATGAAAATGATAGACTTCTTGGAAAGTTTTTTCATGAGCCAGCACCATTATATGATAAAGTGGCAGATAAGTTTACACATAGTGCCACTGAATTAGAAAGTGGAGATTTTGAGATTATATTTCAATTAAAAGAGTATTAAATATAATAATATTCATATAATCATATGACTTAACTTTCTATTAGTCTTTTTTAACTAAAATGTCCTTCTTAATAACAAGGACCTCTTTATGAAACAACTACTATCCTTACTCTATTCTATGAAAACTATGGCAATTTTAATGTCAATCTTTGCTTTCGCAATTGGATATGCTACATTCATAGAAAATGACTATGGAACTATCACATCAAAAGCTGATGTATTTAATGCACGATGGTTTGAAGTCTTACTGGCACTTTTAACAATCAACCTTTCACTAAATATCTATAAACACAAAATGTTTTCTTGGAATAAAGCTCCAATTTTCATTTTTCATATTGCATTTATTGTCATCATTTTTGGTGCTGCTGTAACAAGATATTATGGTTATGAAGGAAGTATGAGTATTCGTGAGAATACATCTGCTTCAACGATGACAAGTGCAGATACTTTCTTTGTAGTAAATGCAAAAGTCGGCTCAAAAAATATTGAAACTTCGCAAAAAGTATATCTTTCTAAACGTTTAGAAAATTCTTTAGACGCTTCTTTAGAAATAGAAGGTAAAAATGTAGAAGTGGAACTTCTTGAGTACATTCCAGATGCTATGGAAAAGATGGTAGAAGATAAAGAAAAGGGTAGCCCAGTAGCTAATATGATGGTAACTGGTGGTGGTAAAGGTAAACCTGTTGCATTAACTCAAGGTACATACTTTGAGACTGATAGTGTAGTATTAAACTTTGGTTCACCTGGAACATTTGATAAACCTGTGATAGATATTTTCATTAAAGATGGCGAGCTTTATATGAATCATGCTATGACTATAAAATATTTAAAGATGGATGACAGAACTGATGGCGAGTTAGTAGCAAATGATGCTGAGTTACTTGCAAGAAGAACACTTTTTACTGCAGGTGAAAGTAGTTTTGTTCTTCGTGAATTTTTACCATTTGCGAGTATGAAAATTGTAAGTAATCCAAAAGCTAAGGCAATGAGACCTGGTATGGATGCATTGAAAATCAGAATTACTGTGGATGATGTTTCTAAAGAGACTATGATTTTTGGTCAACCTGGTGTTTTACCAAGAGAAAGTCATAATGATGTTAATGGTGTTCATGTGGATGTAACGTATGGTGCAAAAACGATAACACTTCCATTCGAGGTTCATTTAAAAGATTTTCAACTTGATCGTTACCCAGGTTCTATGAGCCCTGCGTCATATGCAAGTGAAGTTGTGCTTGTAGACAAGGAAGAAGGAATAGAAATGCCATATAGAATTTTTATGAACAATATTTTAGAGCATCGTGGATATAGATTTTTTCAATCTTCGTATGATCAAGATGAAAAAGGGACAATTCTTTCTGTTAACAATGATCCTGGAACACTTCCTACGTATATAGGATATACCTTACTTGCTATTGGGATGTTTTGGTCACTTTTTTCAAGAAAAAATCGTTTTTCTAAATTAGCTAAAAAAGCTGCAAAAGCAAGAGAAGCAAAAGCTTTACCAGCGCTTTTAGCAATTGCACTTTTGAGTACATTGACTCCAAGTTTTGCAACAGATTTAGACCAAAGTTTAAAAATAATTACTGCTTTTGATAAAACACATGCAAATAAGTTCGGTGAACTTATTGTCCAAGATAGTGGTGGTCGAATGAAACCTATGAACACACTTTCAACGGAGGTTCTTGCAAAAATTTATAAAGGTGCAAATTTAAGCGTAGGTGGATATACACTTAACGCAAATCAAGTTGTACTTGGGATGATGGTAAAACCAGAGTCATATAAAAATGTAGAAATGATTAAAACAAAAGATGAGAAAATTAACAAAATTATTGGCGCTACATCAGATGCAAAATATGCTTCATTCGCACATTTCTTTGAAGATGCAGATGCTATCCGTGGATATAAGCTTGCTGCATTTGTTGATGAAGCTGTAAGAAAAGAAGCAAAACATAGAGATAAGTTTGATAAAAAAGTTTTAGAGATTGATGAAAAAGTAAATATTTCTTTCATGATTTTTACGGGGCAACTAGTAAAAATTTGGCCTAAAGTAAATGATGCTAACAATAAATGGTTTCCAACTATAGAAGCACTTCAGACATTTGATGATGCTGAGGGTGAAGAGGTAAGAAATGGGGCAGTTGAGTATTTTACAGCAGTTGATGGTTCTGTAGCTGGTGGAGATTGGACTGCTTCAAATGCAGCATTAGTAAAGATAGCAGCGTATCAGAAAAAACATGGCGCGGCTGTATATCCATCTGAGACAAGAATTGCTGCAGAAGTTTTTTATAATGAAATGAGAATATTTGAAAGAATTTATCCTTTTTACCTTTTAATGGGTCTTATCCTACTTGTGATGAGTTTTACAAAAATTTTAAAACCAACTTTCAATATCGAGAGATACTCTAATATTTCTTTGTATATATTAGTTGCTCTTTTTATAGCACATACTATTGGGCTTGCAAATAGATGGTATATCGCAGATCATGCTCCATGGTCAAATGGATATGAGTCTATGATTTTTATAGGTTGGGCTACAGTTCTTGCTGGCTTTATCTTTTCAAAACGTTCTCCTATGACTATGGCATCTACTGGAGTATTGACCGGGCTAATTTTATTTGTTGCTCACTTGAACTGGATGAATCCTCAAGTTACAAACCTTGTACCTGTTCTTAACTCATATTGGTTAAGTATTCATGTTTCGATGATTACTTCGAGTTATGGTTTCCTAGGTCTCTCCGCACTTTTAGGTTTCATTACAATTTTACTTTTCATTCTTAAAACTAAAAAGAATGAAAAGCATATCTCTTACTCTATTAAAGAACTGAATTCTATTAGTGAAATGAGTATCATGGTTGGTCTTGTTCTCTTAAGTGTAGGTAATTTTCTTGGTGGTGTTTGGGCAAATGAGTCATGGGGTAGATACTGGGGTTGGGATCCAAAAGAGACTTGGGCACTTGTAACAATTTTAGTCTATGCAGTGATTCTACATATGAGATTTATTAAAGAAATTTACAGTGACTTTAATTTTTCTGTGATTACAACTTTTGCATATACATCCGTACTTATGACATATTTTGGCGTGAATTATTACCTTTCAGGACTTCACTCATATGCAGCTGGTGATCCTGTGCCTATTCCTGATTTTGTACCAATTACATATACAGTACTATTTGTAGTTGTTTTACTTGCCTTTAGAAATAGAAAGTTAGTATAAAGATAGTTTAATGGAGTTTACAGGCTTTGGCAAAAAAACTCTTTCTTTTTTAAAAGATATTAAGAAAAACAACAACAAAGAGTGGTTTGAAGCACATCGGAGTGAGTATGAAGAACTCATACTTAATCCTTCACGAGCCTTTGTTGTTGAGATGGGTGAACATCTTCAAGCATTAGAACCTACAATAAATGCCCAACCAAAGATAAATAAATCTCTGTATAGAATTTATAGAGATACTCGAAGAATGGGTGCAAATAAAACACCTATAAAACATCGAATAGGTGTGATTTTTTGGCAGGGAAATATTAAAAGGATGCAAAGTTCGTCTTTTTATATGCATTTTTCACCAGATGAGCTTTATGTTGCTGTAGGTGTAAGATGGTTTGAAAAAGCTATGTTAGATGCATATCGAGAGTATATTAAAGATGATGCAAAGCGCCAAGAGTTGCAAGACATACTTGCATGTATAAAAGCAAAAGATGAGGGCTATACACATCTAGAGAAAGGTTATAAGCGTTATCCAAGAGGGTTTACTGCTGATATGCCGAATGCAGATTTAGCATTATATAAAGGGATGGCTACCTATAAGATTTTAAACCCTAAACTTATAGTTAAAGGCAAAGAGCTTGTAGATACTCTCTATAAAATATATGAAGATATGCTACCTTTGCAAAAGTATATGTATGAAGTTAGTTTGAAAGTGAAGGAAGATTGAAAAATGGCTAAAAAAGAAGCAATAGTTCTACTCAATATGGGTGGACCAAATAACCTTGAAGAGGTTGAAATGTTTTTAACGAATATGTTTAATGATAAAAATATTTTAACAATGAAAAGTGATTTGATACGTAAGTTTGTTGGTGGGATGATTACATTTAGTAGAACTGAAAGTTCTCAAGAAATTTATCGTCAACTTGGTGGTAAGTCACCAATTGTTGGACACACAAAGTCATTGGTAAAGAAACTCCAAGATAAGGTGGGAGATAAAGTTATAGTAGATTTTGCTATGCGTTATACACCACCTTTCGCAAATGAAGTTATAGAGAGATTAAACAAAGAAGATATAACAAAAATCTACCTTATTCCATTGTATCCTCAACAATCTTCAACGACGACAAAGTCATCTTTAGAAGATTTTGAAGAGCAGTATCATAATACTGATGGAGATGCTGTACTTGTTGAGATTAAACACTTCTTTGAAAACAAAACTTATAACAAATCTGTGATTCAAAGGATAAAAGAAAAAGTAGGAAATGATGATTATAGAGACTTTGATATTATATTTTCAGCACATGGTCTTCCTAAAAAGATAGTCAAAGCAGGTGATGTATACGAACGTCACGTTGAAAAGCATGTTGAAATTTTAAGAAAGATGTTAGAAGCTGAAAAGATGAATTTTTATGCATCGCATTTAGCGTATCAATCGAAAGTTGGGCCTTTAGAGTGGTTAACTCCATCTTTGGAAGATAAGCTTAAAACTGTAAGAAATAGGGGGGTTATAGTTGTTCCAATAGCTTTTACAGTTGATAATTCTGAAACAGATTTTGAACTTGAGATTGAATATCGTGAGATTGCTGAAGAATTAGGATTTAAAGATTATAGAGTGTGTAGATGTCCAAACGATAGTGAATTATTCATAGAAGCCCTTTTAGAAATTTATAAAAAGATGAAGTAAGGAAATAATCATGAAAGTTGTAATATTTGATATGGATGGAACATTACTAGACTCTAAAAAAGATATAACTATTTCAATTAATTATATCCGTGACTTACATTACAACTTAGCACCACTTAGTGAAGAGTTTGTTGTTGAAGCTATAAATATGGATGTCAGAAACCTTCCTAAAATGTTTTATGGGACTGAGATTTACCAAGAAAAAGACAGATTAGTTTTTGAGGAGCATTATGCTCTGCAATGTATTCAAAATCCATATCTTTATGATGGTATATTTGAGACATTACAAACACTCTATGCAAAGGGGATAAAGCTTTCAGTCGCAACAAATGCTCCAACAAAATTTGCATTAAATATGCTAACGCATCTCGGTGTTGAGTGCTTATTTGATGTAATTATAGGAGCAGATAAAGTGAGTGCTTCTAAACCGGATCCTAAAATGCTTAACGAAATTTTGAATTATTATAATTTTAATCATACCGAAGGTAAAGCATGGATGATTGGAGATAACTCAAAAGATATGTTAAGTGCTAAAAATGCTAACATTGATTCAGTCTTTGCAACCTGGGGATTTTCACCTCAAAGTGATCATGAAACAATAATTCGGCATCCAAGTGAGATAATAGATATAGTTTTATAATCTTTTATGATAAAATAGTTACAAATAAATTTTGGAGTAGTTTATGTTTGGTAACGACTTATTATTATCTTTTGCATTTATGGCAATTCTTTTCTTACGACAAATCGCAATTCTAAAACAAGCAAATAAAATAAATTATGCACCTTTAATGGTAGGAATAGGTCTTATAAGTTCTATTGTCCATTTTATTATTCATCCCGAGGCACAAAACTTTGTACTTCTTTTGAGAGAATCATTTTTCCCTTTACTTGTTTCCTTATTACTTTATATTGTCATGAATATTATGCATCAAACACAAGAAAAAGAAAATAATAAAATACATGATGAATTTTCCAGAATTATGGTTGAACAGGTAACACAACTCAAGGAATTTATGTCAGAACTAGAAGGTCGACTGACATCATGTCAACAAGATGACAGAGCTGCACAAGAAGAGATACGAATAAAATTTAAAGAGGATATTCAAGCTCTTGATAGTATTCAAACGAATCAAAAAAAATTTTTAGGTATGTTTCAAGAAATGGATGAATGGCATCAAAACGTTTCACATGAGTTTGAAGAGTTTACAGATACACAGATGCCAAAGCTCAGCTCTATCTTACATGAACATATAGATATTTTAAGAGTTTCAGAGCAAGACCATTACAACAAGATTAAAATTATTTTAGAAAAAGCGGGAGCGAGCAGAGTTGAAATTGCTGATGATATGGATGATGTTAAAGAGAGTTTGAAAAAATTACAAGGCATAGCAGATACTGTTGCTCAGTCAATTACTAAACATACCCTACAACAACTCTCTGGCGTGACAAAATCGTTTGAGAAGGAAATTAGCTCTTTGAAATCACATTCTCAAAGTATAGAAACATCACTACAGGAGAGTGAAAATACTTTAGATACCATAAGAGAAAAAAGTGAACTCATCATGAAACAGATGGTTCTCTCAGCAAATAGAATGGATAGCCTCTCAGAAAAGAATACAGGTCTTCATGATGTTTATACAAGTATAAAAGAGTTGATGCTAGATATGGAAGTAATCAAAGCAGATTATGTAAAAGCTCAAGCACAACTAAGTGTCATTTCTAACGAGTTGAAATCCTCGGAAAATGAACAAATTGAGACGATGAGAGAGCAAATCGAAAACTTAGGTACTGAATTAACAAAAAGTATAGATGAATCCCTGAGTAAACTACATGAACATTATCACATAGCAGATGGTGAAGTAACACAAAGTGTTCAGATTTTAGCTAAAAAAGCACAGCTTCAACGTGGGTATACTGAGTTAGACTCTTAGTGTTTAACTCAGTGATTTCCTAAAATTACTTTTTTGATTCTTTGTAAAAGTAGTTTGTAGCTTCTACAAAACCATCGACGCTTCCACAGTCAAATCTTTTACCTTGAAATTTATAGGCTAAAACCATTCCATTTTTTGCTTGTGTCATAAGAGCATCGGTAATCTGAATTTCACCACCTTTTCCTGGCTTTGTTTTGCGGATGATATCAAAGATATCAGGTGTTAATATATAACGTCCTATGATTGCTAAGTTTGAAGGAGCATCTTCGCTTGTAGGTTTTTCTACCATATCATTAATCATAAATATACCTGGCTCTATTTCTTTTCCAGCGATTACACCGTACTTATGTGTTTCTTCCATAGGTACTTCTTCTATGGCTACAATAGAGCATTTGTACTTTTCATACAGTTTTATCATCTGAGCAAGTACACCATCACTACTTTCTTGATTGTCACATAAATCATCTGCTAATATTACAGCAAATGGCTGATCTCCGATGAGAGTTTCACCAGTTAATATAGCGTGACCTAACCCCTTCATCTCTACTTGCCTTGTATATGAAAAAGTACATTTTGTTATCACTTTTCTTATCTCAGTTAAAAGGGATTCTTTTGTCGTTCCCTTTATCTGATGCTCAAGTTCATAAGAAATATCAAAATGATCTTCTATAGCACGTTTACCACGACCTGTAATAATCGCCATAGTGTCGATTCCAGCTTCTATAGCTTCTTCGACTCCGTATTGGATTAAAGGCTTTGTAAGAACGGGTAGCATCTCTTTAGGCGTTGCTTTTGTAGCTGGAAGGAAGCGTGTTCCATATCCTGCAGCGGGAAATAAACATTTTTTAATCATGGTGTTGTTCCTTTACTTGCGTACTGGTTAGTTTTTCTTTCTTTAGGACAATTTTTTTTAGAGCAAAGAAATTAAAAAATATAAAGAATAATAGCGTAAATAAAATAAGATTGCTAAAGTTAGATTTATCATATACTGTTGTATAAGAAAAATAATGTACTCATTTATTTATTTAATTAAGTCTTTAACAATATACAATAAGTAACTTTTAGTAATATTTTATGTTTTTTTTGATACATCTGTATTTAGAATGATGAGACATAAGAAAAACTAGATATTATTCTAGTCAATTATGTCACAAGGAATAAGATGAAGAAAATAATTATGGGTACTGCACTAATAGTAAGTATATTCACAACACAAGCTTTTGCAGGTAGTAATACATATGTTGGTATTGATATGATTAGTAGTGGTAATACATTGACTCGAGATTCTAGCTTTGGCTCAGTAAGTGCTGATATTGACAGTAAAGCTTTTAAATTAAAGCTAGGTGTTAAACGTAATAATGGTTGGAGATTCCAAGGCTATTACCTTAGAGAAACGTACGATATAGCTCTCTTTGATCTTACAAATGATACTTTAAATGAAATTGGTGTTGATATTATTAAAGGTTTTGAAGTTACACCTGAGTTTTCTCCATTCATTCAAGCTGGCGTTGGAGTTGGATCTATGAGTGTTACTGGTTATGCTGAAAGTTCTATTTTAGAGTATAACTTTAAAGTTGGTGCCGGTATGATGTATAAAGTAATTCCTCAGCTTGAATTAATTGCTGGAGTTGACTTACAATATAGAGCATGGCAAGATATTCAAACCGGATATACTATTTATTCTACAACTGAAAAAAATACTAAGTTTTACGCTGGTATGAATTATCATTTTTAAACAAAGGGACAATAAATGAAGAAAAATAAATTAACCTTAGCTGTATTAGGATTATCCGTAATGTTATTTAGTGGATGTGCCACTATTCTTGGTGGTGGGACTGATCAAACAATAAGTATAAATAGTTCAAAAAGTATGAAAGGGACTATGACTTATGCTGATGGAAGTGGAACTCAATATTTTACAACGCCAGCTACTTTAAATGTAGAAAGAAAAAGTAAAGATATAAACATTACAAGTAGTAATGGAGACTTTAACCCAGTGAATGTAAAAAGTGAACTAAATCCTTGGTTTTTGGGAAATATTATTTTTGGTGGACTAATTGGTTCAACTACTGATAGTGTAGGTGGTGCTGCATGGGAATATGATGAAACAGTTAATATAGCTTCAATGGAAGAAGTAGTTCCTGTTGCAGAAGATACTAATAAATAAATGAAAAGAAGATTATTTCTTCTTTTCATTTTTCCTATTCTTTTATACTCTTCCGAACAAAAAACTCTAATAAAAGCTAATAATTTAAAATTATACGAAAAGAATGAGTGGAAAGCATTACTCCATTATAATGGTAATTTCAATATTACGGATAAAATATTTATTTTAAGTAACGAATTTTCGCTTAAAACCGAACTAAACTCCATAATAAAAAAATTTTATACCCCAAAAGTAAATTATAAAGATATCAATAATCATCCACAATGTAAATTTCCAAGTAGGTTACTATTTATATCTCATGAACTCAATCTATCAAATAGTGAGTTTCCTAAAGTAAATTGTTCGGATTTTGATACTTATAAAAAGAAAGCACCGGCTGATACAATATCATTAATTTATGCTTCTGAAAAAGTGAATAATCCATCAAGTATGATGGGTCATACATTATTGAAGTATCAAGGTAAAAATAATAAAGGTAGAAAAGTTGAACATGCTATCTCTTTTTATACACTAATAGAAACTATCAATATATTAAAATTAGCATATCAGAATGTATTTTCAGGAATGAAAGGATTATTTACTTTACAACCATATAAAAAAATACTTAAGCAATATACAGATAAAGAAAATAGAAATGTATGGGAGTATCAATTAAAATTATCAGACTATAGAAAAAAATTGATTTATTACCATATATGGGAGTTGAAAAGTATTGATATGAAGTACTTTTTTACAAGCTACAACTGTTCTACAGTCATTTATTATATTTTATCATTAGCAAACCCAAAAGTTTATGATGAGAATAAATTATGGATAACTCCACTCGATACGGTTAAGTTTCTTTATAAACATGATTTAATAGAAAATAGTGAATTATTTCCAAGTAATGAATGGTTAATAAAAATGACAACAGAAAATTTAGATGCTCATGAAATCGATGAGATTAAAGATACCCTAAAACATAAAAAATATAATGAAATTTCCAAATTAGATTATAACTCATTGAAGTTGTTAGAAGCTTATAGTAGTGTAAAATATCAAGATAATGATATTAGTATAGAAGAGTTTAAAACCTTTAAAAACAATATTGATAATTCATCAGAAAACAATGGTAATATTTTTGATATATCAAAATATAAATCACCTAATAAAATTCCAAGTGAAAGACAGATAGGAATAGGATACAGCAATATTAATGAGGAAGAATTTGTAAAACTATCTTTTTTACCAGCATCACATCTATTGAACGACAACAACCAAGAATACTTTGGAGAAAGTGAATTGAAAATTGGTTATTTATCAGTTCTACTAAACAAGGATAATATTGAGTTAGAAGAGTTTACCTTGTATGGAATGAAGTCATATCTAGCTTATGACACTTTAACTAATGATTTATCATATCAGTTTGAATTAGCTGTAAAAAAAGAGTATAGCGAAGATATGAACTATATAGACACTATTAAAATAGATGCCGGAATAGGAATTGATTTTTTACTATGGCATGATATAAATATATTTGTTATGTTAAATCTTGGGGCAGGATATAACAAGGATGATAATACTCATATATTTCTTAATCCTGAAATAGGTGGGATGATTTATGAAGTTTTTAATATGAAAAGTTTGATATATTATCAGCCTCTATTTATAAATAAAAATAAAATATATGATAAATATGTTTTAAATCATCATATATTCTTTTTAAAGGATTATAAATTTTATTTTAATTTTGAACAAGTAAATGCTAAATCTAGATATGAAAACTATGAGTTTGGTATTAGTAAGTTATTTTAATCTTGAAAAATTTTACAAACTATAATGAACCCCTAAACTAGAACTAGTAAAATCTATTTTCTTATTTCAAAAGTGATAAAATTGAAAAAATAGGGATAAGATATGAGCGTAAAAAGAAAAAGTTATAGTGCAGATTTTAAAGCAAAATTGGTTTTAGAAGTTTTAGAGGGAGAGAAAACTGTTAATGAGATAGTAAGTGCATATGGAGTTCTACCTCTAAGTTTAAAAAATTGGAAAAAACAGTTTCTGAAAAACATCTCACTCGCATTTGATAAAAGTACTGTTGTAAACGAATATAAAGAACGAAGTTAGGAAACTTACTGAGAATTGAAACTCTTCAACAAGAGAAAGATGCAATTGCTAAAAAACTTGGAGAGACAATCGTTGAAAAGGATTTTCTTGATTCTAAGCTAAATATTTCACTTAATAAGCAATGTCAATTACTACAAGTAAGCAAATCAAGTTTGTACTATAATCCTATTAAACCATTTAGCAGTAGCAAAGACTTAAAAGTTTTAGATGCTATCAATAATATTTACTCTGATTTTCCAAGTTACGAAAGTAGACGAATACATACATAACTCTTAAGAGATTGTTTTAGTGTAGGTAAAAAGTTTGTAAAGAAAGCTATGAAGTATATGGGGATAGAAGCCTTGTATCCCAAGCCTAAGACAACTACAGCTAATAAAGAGCATTATAAGTATCCTTATCTTCTCAAAGACTTTAGGGATTACGATGGACGTGTTGTGATTGAAAATGTAAATCAAGTTTGGAGTACAGATATCACTTATATAAAACTTGAAAAAGGCTTTGTGTATTTGGCTGCAATTATTGATTGGCATAGTAAGAAAATATTATCATGGAAACTTTCTAATACAATGGATATTTCACTTGTGAAGACAGTTCTCAATGAAGAATTGGCTTTTTATCCTAAGCCAGAAATATTTAACACAGATTAGGGAAGTCAATACACTTCCAAAGCTCATGTTGAAATTCTTAAAAAGAACAATATAAAAATCTCAATGGATGGAAAAGGTAGAGCAACTGATAACATTTGCATCGAAAGATTCTGGCGAAGTATAAAATATGAAGAATATAAAAATACATGAATATTTATAACTCAAAAAGACTACATTCAGCTATTAACTATAAAACTCGTTTTACTGGTCTTGAAAAAAAGAACCATTATACTCCACAAAATACAAATTATTGTCACCGTTTTTAAGCGTCCAAACCCTTATGAACAAGATTAAATTTTTTTATGCACCCCTATTCCCAATTCGGCTAATGTTTACTCGAAAAGTAGAAAGTAGTTAATTAAATAATGAAATTTGTTACTATAGTAAGCAAGACTAAAGCACTAAACTAGCAAAATTAACTATATTGTTTAAAAGGTCTACTAATGCTTGATAGTGTTGAGTTTTTATTTGATTTTATTGATGACTTACCAGTTGGTATTGCCCGTACAGATACAACTGGTAAACTTCCTAATCATTTTAATAAATACTTTATGAGTATGTTTGGATGGAATTTAGAAGATATAAATACAATTGATAAATGGCTTTCTCATGCCTATCCTGAGGATAAATATAGATCTGAAGTATTAGATGTTTTAGCTAAAATGCTTGATGAAACTGAATCTCATAATGAATCATATTCGCATGCTCAAGACATTAAAGTTACTTGTAAAGATGGTAGTTTTAAATGGTGTGAAATAATATATTATCGTAAAAATAATTCTATATATGAAATATTTACAGATATAACAAATCGCAAGAAAAATGAAAAAAATCTCAAAGATATATTTGATAATGCACAGTCCGGATTGATGTATATTACAGGGGACAGAGTTTTAGTAAAATGCAACCAACGTTTGGCAGATATTTTAGGCTATGAAAATCCTGAAGAAATGATTGGGCTTAGTATGCGAAAATTGCACCTCTCAGAAGAAGATTACATAAAATATGGCAAAATAAATTTACATGCATTATGCATGGGAGAAAAACACAATATAGACTATGAACTCTGCCGTAAAGATGGTTCAAGTATTTGGTGTGAGATTTCAGGTAAAGCTATTGATGAAAATATACCAGGGGATATTTCACTTGGAGTTTTATGGACTATGACTGATATTTCTTTACGAAAAAAGTATGAGATTTCTTTGAAAAAAAGTGAAGAAAGATATAAGTCCTTTTTTCATGCAAACAAAGCGATAGAGTTGATTGTTGATCCAAAAACACAAGAGATAGTTGATTGCAACAAAAGCGCTGAAAACTTCTATGGTTATGATCGTAAGACATTATTAAATATGAAAGTGAGCGATATCAATATAATGAGTCAATCAGAGATTCAAATAGAAATGAAGTATGCAAAGGAGCAAAGGAGAGAAGTATTTCATTTTAAACATAAGCTATATGATGGAATAATTAAAGATGTTGAAGTTTATTCTGGTCCAATTGAGCTTGAAGGTAAAGACTACCTCTATTCAATTATTTTTGATATTTCTGATAGAGTGGAACTTGAAAACGAGCAAGCAATTCTTCAAGAACGTCTCTCTTCTACTATGGAACGTGATCAACATTACCAAGAAATACTTTTTAATATTTCTATTTCCCTCATTAATCTTCCTTTAGATGAAATTGATTCAGCAATAAATAATGCATTAGAGCTAATGGCTGAATATTCTCTATCTGATAGAGCATACATTTTTACTTATGATTTTGATGCGCAAATAGCAAGTAATACTCATGAATGGTGTAAAGAAGATGTAGACAAGCAAATAAATGATTTACAAGATGTTCCATTATCGTATTTTACAGATTGGACTAAATCACATACTGATGGAAATATAATACATATTGAAGATGTCATGGCATTACCTGAAAAAGGAATGCGAGAGATTCTAGAGCCACAAGGAATATTAAGTATACTCTCTCTTCCTATGATGTTAGATGAAAAATGTATAGGTTTCATAGGATTTGACCGTTGCAAAGAACAAAAAGCATTTATTCAAGATGATATAGAACTATTAGGCTTCTTTTCTACGATTATAGTAAATATTTTACAACGTCAAACTACAGAAGATAAACTACAACTAGCAAGTAATGTTTTTACACATGCCAGAGAAGGAATAATGATTGTTAATCCACAAGGCAATATTATTGATGTAAATAGAGCTTTTAGTCGAATATCTGGTTATTCTAAAGAAGAAGTGATAGGTCAAAATCCAAGAATTCTCAAATCAGGACTCCAAGATCATGATTTTTATATTTCTTTATGGAAGACATTAAAAACTGAAGGTCACTGGGAAGGAGAACTTTGGAATCGCCATCATGATGGATATATATATGCACTACTCTCAACAATGAGTACGGTATATGATAAACATAATAACATACTACACTACGTAGCACTTTTTTCAGATATAACAACTATTAAAGATCATGAAAGTAAGCTCAAAAAAATAGCACATTATGATCTTTTAACAGGTCTTCCAAATCGTGTTTTACTTGCAGATCGTTTACAACAAGCAATGATTCATGCACAAAGAAGAGAGACCATAATAGGTATAGCATACTTAGATTTAGATGGTTTCAAAAATATAAATGATACCTACGGACATGATGTAGGAGATAAACTGTTGATTGCTGTATCGAGTAATATGCAAAAATGTTTACGAGATGGAGATACTATATCTCGTATTGGGGGAGATGAGTTCGTTGTAGTTTTACAGGATTTAGAAGATATGCACTCAAGTGTAGGTATGATGAAAAGATTATTACAAGCAGCGGCGCAACCAATAGAGATAGGAGAGTTGAACTTAGAAGTTTCAACAAGCTTAGGTATGACTTTTTATCCTCAAGCAGAAAATATAGATGCAGATCAATTGTTACGTCAGTCTGATCAAGCAATGTACCAAGCAAAACAACAAGGAAAGAATAAATATTATGTTTATGATACTCAGTTTGAACGTAATTTACGAGATCAACATAAAAATATAGAACGTATTACTGAAGCTTTTGAGAAAAATGAGTTTGTGCTTTACTATCAGCCTAAAGTAAATATGAAGACAGGTGTTTTAATCGGGGTAGAAGCACTTATACGTTGGAAGCATCCAAAAGCAGGATTACTCTCTCCTGCTCACTTTATACCATATATAGAGGATAGTGTAATATCGATAGATATTGGGGAATGGGTAATTGCAACAGCATTGAAGCAAATTAAGCAGTGGTGTGAAGAAGGTTTTGATATACCAATTAGTGTTAATGTTGGAGCACATCAATTACAACAAAAAGATTTTGTACAACGCTTAAAAGGATTACTTGATAAGCAATCAAATGTAGAAGCTTCATATTTAGAAATAGAGTTATTAGAAACTGTAGCTATTGGCGATTTACAGCATATCTCAAATATAATACATGAATGTAAAAGTATGGGTGTGAAATTTTCACTTGATGATTTTGGTACAGGCTATTCATCTTTATCATACTTAAAATCTCTTAGAGTTAACACCTTGAAAATTGATCAAAGTTTTGTGCGAGATATGCTAGTAGACAAAGAAAATTTAAATATTTTAGAAGCCATTATTGGTTTAGCATCTATATATAAGAGAAATGTTATTGCAGAAGGTGTTGAAAGTGTTGAGCAAGGTAAGAAGCTTTTAGAATTAAAATGTGAACATGCGCAAGGTTATGCGATAGAGAGACCTATGCTAGGGGAGGATCTATTATCTTGGTATGAGAATTGGACTTCGTATGATGAATGGTTGTCTTATTAAATAGTTTTTAGATAAAAAATATTGAGTTTGAAGTATGTGCGTAAAATAGGAGAGTTTAGATAAGCTGTAAAAGCTTATCTAAGTAAAAGTATAAAAATTATTCTGCTACTTCTACAACAACAGCAGTTGATTCCCAGATACCGTGTTTAGTACAGTAACCATGAGCAACAAGGTTTAATTTTTTACCCATTGGTCTGATGTTAAAAGTAACTTCAGCATGAGATTTTTCATTTCCTAAAGTACCTGGAACAAAAGAAGCAGCAGCTAATTTAGTCTCACCATTGAAAAGTGTGATACTTTCGATGTAGTGATCAAAATCATCTGGATGAGTAAATTCATTACCCATTTTAACGTTAACTGAAAGTATTTCGCCTTTTTTAGCTTCACCCTCAACTGTGATAAATGGTGAGTGACGATCGATTAAATCTTTTTTAGCTTCTCTTTCTACTGTATCTATATCAACGTACTTGTTAATCTTTGGCATTTTATATCCTTGTGCATTTTAATTTTATGGCGGTATTGTAACAGCAAAACTTTTAGCTAAACATAAATAAGACTACATTTGTCTTATTTAAGATTCTTTTAATTATTTATAATCATTTAACCAAAAAAGAGATAAAATCGCGTCAATATAATTACAAAGAGTCTTAATATGCTAAAACCACTACTAATCGAAATCGGTGTTGAAGAACTTCCAGCAGTTCCACTTTTAAAAGAATTGAAAAATATTGAAAAAAAATACACTGCTATTTTGGAGAAACATTCACTTTTCTCTGCCTTTGAGTTTTATTATACACCTCGCCGTTTAGTAATTTGGCATGAGGCTTTTAAAACAAAGCAAGATGACAGTGTAGAAGAATTTTTTGGTGCTCCTTTAACTGTAGCATACAAAGATGGTGTAGCAACTCCTGCTGCAAATGGATTTGCAAAAAAGTGTGGCGTAACACTTGATGAACTTTCTACTGCAGACAAAGGTGGTAAAGAGGTCCTTTATTACAAAAAAGAAGTAAGTGGTAAAAACTCTGTTGAGCTTTTAGAAGAGATAATTTACACGTGGATTAAGTCCCTAGAGTTTGGTAAGACTATGAGATGGGGAAGTTCAAGTGAGAGTTTTATCCGTCCTATCCGTTGGGTTAACGTTATGCTTGACTCAGAGCTTGTAAATGTTACACTTTTTAATGTTGCGTCTTCTAAGTCTACTTTTGTTCACCGTATAGCTAACTTTGATGCTTTAAAAGTGTCTGATGCAGGGCATTACTTTACTACACTTAAAAATGGTGGTGTAACACTCTTTTCTAGTGATAGACGTGAAAAGATTTTAAGTGACTTTAAATCTATAGAATCCCAAAGTGGATTAAGTATAGAAATAGACGATGATCTTCTTGATGAAGTAGTAGCAATTACTGAGAACCCAACAGCTTTATTAGGTTCATTTGATGAAGAGTTCTTGAGACTTCCTCCTGAGGTAATTATCACATCTATGAAAGAACACCAAAGGTACTTTCCTGTATTTAAAGATGGAATACTTACAAATAAATTTATCGTAGTCTCAAATGCTTTAACAGATGACTTTTCTCAGGTAATTGAAGGAAATGAAAAAGTACTACGTCCTCGTTTAGCAGATGGACTTTTCTTTTATGACAATGACCTTAAAAATGGACTCTCTACAGATGGACTTGAAAAAGTAGCATTCTTTAAAGGTTTAGGAACTGTTGCAGATAAGATAGACAGAGAAAAAGTAATTGCTACTACTCTTTTTGAAAAATACACTCCTGATGCGAGTAAAGAAGACTTAGACAAAGCAATTTCTCTAGCAAAAGCTGACTTGATGAGCGAAATGGTATATGAGTTTACTGAGCTTCAAGGTCTGATGGGTGGATATTATGCACTTGAAGCAGGTGAAAATCAAGAAATTGCTACGGCAATAACTGAGCAATACCTTCCAAATGGTGAAGATAGTGAATTACCATCAACGAAGCTCTCAGCAATAATAGCAATGAGTTTAAAGCTTGATACTTTACTTGCTCTATTTAGCATCAACCAAATTCCAACAGGTTCACGTGATCCATTTGCACTTCGTCGTGCAGTAAATGGTTTAGTAAGGATTACTGCTGAACATGGTTTTGAGTTTGATATCGTTGAGACTTTAAAAGAACTAGCGACAAAGTATGAAAATATTGATATGAAAAAACTAGAAAGCTTCTTTTTAGAAAGAGTCAAGCAGTACTT
Organism: Sulfurimonas sp.; assembly: GCF_047622445.1. Taxonomy (GTDB): domain Bacteria; phylum Campylobacterota; class Campylobacteria; order Campylobacterales; family Sulfurimonadaceae; genus Sulfurimonas. The sequence continues at coordinate 15,358 of NZ_JBLHOE010000022.1, read as the reverse complement.
TAAAGGGGTAAACCCATCTGTCATAGAAGCTGTTTTGGCATCAGGAGAAAGAGAACTATTAGCGCTTTCTCAAAAAATACAAGCATTAAATAATATTGTAAACTCTAAAGACTTTACAGAATATTCGTCAACATTTAAAAGAGTTGCAAATATTACAAAAGATATAGATTTATCACAGCATATGTATATAAATAAGTGTGTATTTGAAGTTGAAGCAGAAGCAGCATTGTATGAAAAGTATAGTCAAATATCAGTATCAAACTATGAGAGTTATGAAACAGAGCTTGATGCACTTTTAGGTTTAAAACCTGAGCTTGATAGATTCTTTGAAGAAGTAATGGTAAATGTTGATAATGAAGAAACTAAAAACAATAGAAAAGCTTTAGTGGCATCTATCTATAAAAGTATACTAAAAATTGCGGATATAAAAGAAGTGAGTATTTAGTTAACGCAAGTTATCCCATGGAAAATTGGGATCTGTGCTCTCCCAACTACTAAGGATAATATATAAATATAGAGTAAAAACGTTTATAATTAACACAAATACAAACCGAAATTATCAATTTTGTTTTAATATAAGAACTATTTATATATTTTTTTGCTATGATATGTACAAGTAATCGAGCGAAGTTAACCTTCGTATTTTAATTGTTGTTGAATTTAGAGGCTAAACGAGCTCCCTTACTTAACCTACTTACCTTAGATAATCAATCTGGAATTTTCAATGAAACTCTTATCAATTATCCCTTTATTTTTTATAACTATTTTCCCACTTGGGGCATCAACTCTTAATGTTAAAGAATCAATCGTAAAGATTTATACAGTATCTAAGATACCAAGTTATACAACTCCATGGAATTCTACTATTAGAAGATCACATGGTTCAGGTAGTATTATTAGAGGAAACAGAATCCTTACAAATGCTCATGTTGTTGCTAATGAAACTTTTATTGAGATAAAACGACATGGTGATACTAAAAAGTATGAAGCAGAAGTTGAATTTATTTCGCATCAAGCAGATTTAGCACTTTTAAAACTTAAAGATGAAAGTTTTTTTGATGCCACAAAAGCAATTGAGTTTAATGGCTTACCAAAGTTTGAAGATGAAGTAGCTGTGTATGGTTTCCCCGTTGGTGGCGATAGCTTAAGTGTAAGCCGTGGTATTGTTTCTCGCATAGAACATAAAAGGTACGCACATTCACGTGAAATATACCTTTCAATTCAAGTAGATGCAGCGATTAATCCTGGAAGTTCTGGTGGACCTGCTATAAGTGATGGTAAAATTGTAGGTGTTGTAATGCAACAACTTACACGTTCTCAAAGTATAGGTTATATGGTTCCTATGGAGATTGTAAATCATTTCCTAGAAGATGTAGCAGATGGAAAGTACGATGGATTTTCTCACTTAGGTATTTCTACTCAAACAATGGAAAATGACGCGCTAAGAGACGTTTACAATATGAATGCAAATGTAAGTGGTGTATTAGTTATAGATATCTCTCAAAAATCAAACGTATACAAAAAATTAAAAGAGCATGATATCTTACTTGCGTTAGACGGACATGACATAAATAATGACGGTACAGTGGAATACGTAAAGAATAAGTTTACAGCTTTTAAATACTACATAGATCAAAAACAAATAGGCGATAGTATATGTTTAGAAATTTTTAGAGATGGTAAAAAGCTAGAAATAGATGTAATACTAAATAATATTGCGGATGACAACCTTTTAGTAAATACAATTTCTCACGATAATACACCAAAGTATCTTGTGTATGGTGGTTATGTATTTTCACCGCTCACGAGAAACTTACTTGTAAAGAATCGTGCAACATTACTTGAACTCAGAAAAGCTGCTGCAGAATGGGCAACAGATGAGAGAGAAGAAGCAGTAATTCTTTTAAAAGTTCTTGCTACTCCTGCAAATAGGGGTGATCATAATTATTCACTTTGGATGGTTGATAAAGTTGATTTTAAAACATTTAAAAATTTTGCAGAGTTTATTCAAATTATTCGAAACTTTAAAGGGAAATACCTCATTATTCAAAATGCAGATGGTGTGAAGATTGCCATAGATAGAAACAAGGCTAAAGAGCTTGAAAAAATGATTTTAAATAGATATGACATTAAAAATTCTATAAGATGGTAATTTTTGTATGATTTAGCAATTATCGGTGCGGGAATAAATGGTTCTAGTCTCGCCTACGAGTTTATAAAGAAGGGTCAAAAAGTTATATTGTTTGATATGGAAGGTATAGCTTCTGGTGGGAGTGGTGCTGCTGGTGCTTTCATTTCACCAAAATTCTCAAAGAGTGGTGAACTCAAAGAGCTTATAGATAAAGCATTTATATATAGTATGCAGTTTTATGAGCAAAACTTCCCTTCTCTTTTTACAAAAGCTACACTTATTCATACTTCACAAGATAATGAAGAGAAGTATACACTTGAGTCTGGGATGGTAAATGCTGAGGCGATGTGTAATGCTTTATGTGAGGGTGTAACATTAAAAAAACAAAAAGTAGAGTCCCTTTATTTTGATGATGGATTTTGGACTATAGATGAATCATACTCGGCTAAAAATATTGTTCTAGCTATTGGTGCGTACGAGCAAATTATTAAAGAGCCATATATCCAATTACGTGGAATCTGGGGCCATCGAATAGACATTAAGACCTCAAGTGAAAATAAAAACATACTTCACCAATTTGTTTCTATCTCTCCCAGTAGGGATGGAATGCTTTCTATTGGTGCTACGCACAATGTTCATTATCATCCAGAGACTTCAAAAGAGGCGTATGATCTAGAGAAGGGTAGAGAAGAACTCTTAGAAAAAGCGTCTCAAATGATAGATTTAGAAGATGTAGAAGTAGTGAAAGACTATACAGGTCTACGCCCAGGTTCGAATGATTATATGCCTCTTGTTGGTTCTTTGGTTATTTCAAAAGAAACATTAGCCTCTAAAAGTATTCAGTTTCAAAGAAAAAATCCGGATTATGCTATGTATACGTACTATCCTAATCTTTATATGATAAATGGAAATGCTGGATATGGCTTTGTTTTAGCCCCATATTTAGCAAAAATGTTACAAGAACATATTCTAAATGCCAAGAGCATAGATGAAAGATTAGCACCGGCACGTTTCTTTGCTAGATGGGCTAGAAGATTATAAATTATTGACGTATTTATTAATTTATTTACCTAATTTCTTTTACTTATAATTAAATTAGGGTAAAATAATATTAAAGGAATACATATGAAAATTAAACTATTATTATCTTTAGTATTGCCTGTGACTTTCTTATTTGCTCAAGCAGAAATAGAAGTTGAACCGGACTTTCAATCAAATGAATATTGTAAAAAATGTCATCCAGATATATATAAAGAATACGAAAAAAGTATGCATAGAAACTCTACCATCTTTAAAGATCCAATACATAAAGCAGTGTGGGATAAGCATCCAACAAATACTAAAAAACAAAAATATAAATGTGCAAAGTGTCATACACCAACAGCTGATAATATTAAAGATATGTTAGGTAAGGGGACTAAAGGTATTCCAGATGTTAGTAATGAAACACATACGCAAGGAATCCTTTGTTCATACTGTCATAGAATTGAATCTGTAGAACATGGCTCAATGTCAAGTACAAACAAAATTCATCTAGAAAAAAAAGACTACTATGGTACGAGAGAAAAACCTCTAAGAAGTAGAAAACACTACCAAAAATATAGTGAAGACTTTAAAAATGGACAAGTGTGTATGGGTTGCCATTCTCACAAGAAGAACAGTTCAAAACTTGATGTTTGTGTAACAGATATGGGCAAAGAAGATGATAGTGAAAATTGTATTACATGTCACATGCCACAGGTTAAAGGAGATATGTCTAGTAAAGGAGAAACTGGAACATACGCTTTTCATGGTTTTCCGGGAGCAAACTTACACAAAGAAAAGTTACTTCATTATATAAATATGAAATTTATCAAAGAAGATACAGGGTTTCAAATTTCTATAAAGAATAGAAGTCCTCATAATTTGATGCTTCACCCAATGCGTTATACACAACTACTAGTAAGTGTTGAGCGAGATAGTAAAGTCCAAGAATTTAAACCTGAAGTATTTATTCGTATGATTGGAAAAGATGATAAAGCTTCACCACCTTGGGTTGCAAATGAAGTAGTAAAAGATACAATGATTAAGGGAAAAGAAACTCGTAAAATTAATTATGAAAAAGTATTGAGAAAAGGGGATAAAGTTAAAGTAACTCTTGGGTATTATTTGGTTAAACCAGACGTGGCTAAAAAATTCGCGATAAAGACAAGTGAACATCTTAGTACATTTCATATTTTAAAAGATAAAACATATACAGTAGAGTAGGGAAAAAATGAAAACATTTCAAGAAGCTATGGACTTTAGACACGCATGCAAAGTATTTGACGATACAAAAACAATATCTGAGAAAGATATGAAGTATATTTTAGAAGCAGGAAGAAAATCTCCTTCATCTTTTGGGATGGAAGCATGGAAGTTTATTGTTATTACAAATGAAGAGTTAAAAGAAAAACTTAAACCAGCGTGCTGGAACCAAGTACAAGTTACCTCGTGTTCTCATTTAATTATTGTTTTAACTGGAATTGATTCGGTTAAACCAGAATCTGGTGAAGTGAGAAAACGATTTGCTAGACGTGAAATGCCACAAGAGACTTTAGATTTTTATATGGGACTTTATGCAAGTCATTTAGAAGATATACTTAGTTCAGATGATAAAATAGAAGCATGGACAGCGAAACAAAGTTATATAGCTTTGGGTAATATGATGACAGCTGGAGCAATACTGGGTATAGATTCTTGTCCTATAGAAGGTTTTGATCAAGCTCAAGTTGAAGAGATATTAAGTATTGACACTTCTAAGTATAGACTCTCAGTAGTTGTGCCATTTGGATACAGACTAAATGAACAGTCTTCACAATTACGACTTGATTTTGATGAAGTGGTAGAGTATATAAAATAGGAAGTAAAATGGTACAAAAAGCTCTTATCGGTAGTCTGTTTTTTATTTTTATTTTTATTTTAAGTGGATGTTCTACTTTGAGTAGTCCTGATGCTTCGTACGAAAAAACGGGAACAGTAGAAAATAGGGTTTTAAGTGTAAAGCAAGGTAGCGGTGGATCACTCGGTGGTATGATAGGAAGTGTTGCCGGTTCTTTTGCAGGTAATGATGCTCTTTCAAGTGCGTTAGGTGCTATTGTTGGTGGTGTAGCTGGATCTTACGTTGGTAAAGAAGTAAGTAGGTACGATTCATCTGAATTAAGTATAGGTTTGGATGATGGAGATAGTGTTATGGTACATACAAAAGATTTAAGTATTCAAAATGGAGATAGAGTTAAAGTAGTTAAAGAAGCGAATCAATTCCCTACAGTAGAAAAAATTGCTTATTGATATTTTTCTTTTAGCATACTCTCAAACTCATGCGAGGGTATAGGTTTGGAGTAAAAATACCCCTGAATATTATCACATCCATTTTCGACTAAAAACTCTTTTTGCTCTTTAGTCTCAACACCTTCTGCAATTACCTTTAGATTTAAACTTTTAGCAAGAGCGATTACTGCTTTAGTTATACCTGCATCCTCTTCATCACTTGGTAAACCTTGTATAAATGTTTGATCAATTTTAAGTTTATCGATAGGGAGCTTTTTAAGATAGGCTAAAGAAGAATACCCAGTACCAAAATCATCAATGGCTAACTCAATGTTGAGATCATGAATTTGCTGAAGTATCTTTATAGTTTCTTGAGGATGAGTCATGATATGACCTTCCGTTAGTTCAAGCTCTAGCCACTCAGCTTTTGTATTTGTTTCTTGCATTAACTTTGTAAACATTGGAATAAAATCTTCTTTTTGTAACTGTTTTACTGTGAGATTCATGGCTAAAACCCCAGGATTAAATCCATCTTTATACCATTGAGATATTTGTTTCATTGCTGTAGCCATAACAAATCTATCCAGCTCTACAATAAGTCCAGTAGATTCTGCAAGTGGCATAAAACGAGAGGGCAAAACAATCTCCATATTTGGATGTTGCCATCGAACAAGTGCCTCCATCCCTATAAGCTTATTTGTACGTGCATTTACTTGTGCTTGGTAGTAAACAACAAACTCTTCATTTTCAAGAGCATTTCTCAAACTGGTCTCCATTACAACTCTCTCAAATGCATTTACAGTCATCTCTGAGCTATAATACTGAAAGTTATTTCGACCTTCATCTTTTGCTTTATACATTGCGGAGTCAGAAAACTTTAAAAGATTTTGTGCTGATGTTCCATCATCTGGATATATACTGATTCCTATACTACTAGAAACATAAAGAGTGTTATCGTTAACTTCCATTGCTTTACCTAGCACCTCTAGAATTTTACTTGCAATTATAGAAGCATCTTGGATCTTTGCTAAGTCATCTAAAATAATGGTAAATTCATCTCCACCTAATCGTGCTACAGTATCTTTATCTCTTATTGCTTTTTTTAGTCTCGAAGTGACTGTTTTTAATATTTCATCGCCAACAGCATGTCCTAAAGAATCGTTAATCTCTTTAAAATGATCGAGATCTATAAAAAGAAGAGCAAACTTTGATTTATTTCGCTTCCCTTCTTCTATAGCATGAATGAGTCTATCATTAAATAAAACTCTATTTGGAAGCCCAGTAAGTGCATCATGGTGTGCTTGATGATTAAGAATATTTTTTTGCTCTCTTAATTCCCCTTGTACTTCAAGATGTTCTGTAATATCCCTAGCTGATTCAATAATACCTATACAGTTTTGATTTGTATCAAATAAGGGACTTGCTGAGAGCTCTATATAACGATTTTCCCCCTTGCTTGTATCATGATTATGTATAACAGAAATATGCTTTTTCATGTCCAGAACATCTTTTAGTGGACACGGATGCTCAAACCCATCACATGGAGTTGTCCGATGATGCGAAATTTCATAACATTTTGGGTTTTGAGGGTCTGCTACTTTTATATATTGTGCAGATTTTTTTAAAGTACTATTCATAAGTTCTATGGTGTAATCTTTTTTTATGACCATAATAGAATCATCAATTCCATCTATAATGGATTGTAAGTATTTATATTGCTCTTTGAGTGCATCCTCTGCTTCTTTTCTTTTACTTATATCTTGTACGTAAGCCACCATATGTATAGGTCTTTTCATCTCATCTCTTAAGAGTGACAAAGAAAGTGATACGGCTACAATTTTTTTAGACTTCTTAACTCTGTACACATCTGCTGTATATTCTCCATTTTTGATGAGCGTATTTAGAGTGTTCTTTATGTCTTGAATGTCTTCATCTCGATGTAAAATTGAGATATGTTGACCAATAACTTCTTGTGCATCATATTCAAACAAGACTTCTGCTCCATGATTCCAAGTAAGAATAATTCCTTTAAGATCAGAAGAGATTACTGCATCATTCGTTTGTTCGATCATTTGTACTTGCTGCGCATACTTTAGTTGTAGGTTTTTTTCTTTTGTAATATCTGTATGTGTCCCAATCATACGAAGAGCATTGTTATTTTCATCAAAAATAGCTTTTGCTCGAGCATGAATCCAAACCCAAGAGCCATTTTTATGTTTTAGTCTATGGACTCCATCGTAGTACTCAGTTATGCCATCAATATTATTTTGTATATCTAATAAAACCTGAGGTACATCATCTTTATGTGCTAAATTTTCCCAAGTAGAAAATTTATTTGAAAGTTCACTATCCTCACAACCTAGCATCTCTTTCCATTTAGGTGAATAGTAGACTTCATTTGTAACAAGGTTCCAATCCCAAATACCATCGTTATTTCCTAGAAGTGCTAATTCCATTCTCTCTTTGAGTTTTTCTATTTTTTGGTTTGCAATGTATGTATCTGTAATATCTACAAGTGTCCAAAGTACTTCTTTTTGGTCTGCAATAATTTCACCAGCAATATGTGCCCAAAAAAGCGTACCGTCTTTTTTCTTAAATTGGTAATCAATAGTTACAGGTATCCCCTTAAGAAGAAAATCAAAAGCAAGTTTGGCGAATTTTAAAAAGGTTTCGTGGTTAACATGGAAGATTTCTGTAGTAGTCTTAAGTAAGCTTTTTACATCATAGCCAAACATTTGGGAGATACATTTATTTACATAAAGGTTATTACGCTCTTTATCTACCACCAAAATACCTATGTGAGAACTGTTTTTTAATTGTTCTAACCAAGTGGAATGAAATTGCATACCTTGACGCCTTTAGTAAATATTTAAATATATTATACTCTTTATAAGCTTGAACATTAGTAATACTCCTGTATAGTATATTAAATATTTTTATGCAGCTAAGATATATAAAAAAATTGAATAAAACTTCAGTATAATTATAAAAAATTTTAAAGGCTACGCCATGTCAACATATGTTTTTGGACACACAAGTCCTGATAGCGACTCTATAGTAGGGGCTATCTCTTTATCATACTTAAAAAATCAACTCGGTGAAGATTGTATTCCTACTCGTCAAGGCGAAATTTCTGCTGAAACAGAATTTATCTTAAATAAATTTGGTGGTACTCTACCTGAACTTAAAACTTCTGTAGCTGGGGAAAGTGTGTATATCATTGACTTTTCGGATAAAGCTCAGGCTCCTCATGACATTATGGAAGCTACAATCCTTGGAATTGTAGACCATCATAAGCTAGGTGATTTAACAACTACTACTCCTTTAGAGTGTTGGATAAGACCAATAGGTTGCTCAAATACTGTTGTGTATGAAATGTATAAAGCGTATGATATTGAAATTCCTAAAGATATCGCTGGAATGATGATGTGTGCTATTTTAAGTGACACTGTAATTTTTAAATCACCAACGTGTACAAAAGTAGATACAAAAGCGGTAAAAGAACTAGCACAAATTTGTGGTGTTGAAGACTACAAAAAAATGGCGATGGATATGTTTATTGCGAAGTCTCAAGTAGATGGAGCAACTGCTCGTAACTTAAATACAAGAGATTATAAAGCTTTCGAGATGAATGGTAATAAGGTTGGAATTAATCAACTTGAAATGGTAGATATTTCTGTACTAGATTCAAGAGTTGCTGAAATCATGGCAGACATGAAGACTATGAAAGAAGAAGAAGGTCTTCATACTATTGTTGTTCTTCTAACAGACATTATGAAAGAAGGATCACAACTACTAACTGTAAGTGATGATGAGAGGAAAATAGAAACTGCATTTAATGTAAAACTCGAAAACTCTCAAGTATGGTTAGAAGGAGTTCTTAGCCGTAAGAAGCAGATAATCCCTTTCTTACAACCTCAATTCTAATTTCTAAGAAAGCTTACGTATTAAGCTTTCTATCTTCTGACTCTCATTCATTTGATTTTTAATACTACTTTGTAGAACACTCTTGTGATGAATTATACCTAATATAGCACCTATAATCATAGCTCTTGCAGATGATTCACCACCTGCTAGTAAATTCTCTTTTAGAGCAAGTGTAAAATCATCTTTGTACTTAAGTAAGATATAAATTGTACTCGCAAAAGCACCATCTACACTACAAGATTGTCCAAGTTCTTGTATAGCTTCTTTTGTATCTATTCCTTGTAATGCTTTTGCTTCTTGTGTCCATTTTTGAATATTTTCTCCAAAATGTTTTGAGCTTTCTTCTATCGTTTGGTGAAGTGAAGCACCATTAAGTATTGCTATGGCTACTTCGCTAAAAAAATTAGCTGCGAGAATAAGATCTTTGTTCATATGTGTTACTATAGTGTGTAGCTTAATGGCTTCTTGCATATCATCTGTTGCATCATGGTACTTTAGGATGATTGGAAACATTCTACTCACTGCACTTAAATCGGAAGAACTAGAACCACATGAAAAGAAATTTTTTGATTCACTAAGTTGTTTAAGAGTATGCTTTGACGCACCATCTATATAACCATCGTAAGATTGCATATTTTTATACCAACGTTCTCCAAAGTCAACAAGTGAAAATATTTTATGCTCAGCTAGGTCTTCAAGAAGCCATAACATCTGATCACCATAGTGTGTAAAATCCCCAGCAGTCTTTGTTGGATGATATGTACTTATAGGATTGTTACATGTATCCAAGTTTAAGCAAGCGTTTTCTATTATTTCTGTATCGTATACCCAATGAGCACTGAGTGAATATGCATCGCCGTAAAATGCTCCATATAACATTGCTTCTAGTTTTTCTTTTCTCAAAATTTATCCTTAATCGTAATTATTTAGTTGGTATATAAATATCTTTTAATTTTTTTAGTTGGAGTTTTGATGAACTCTTCTTCTTGTTCCACAAACTTTACCATTCTTGAAAAAGAAGAAATTTGTGCATTCACATTTTTTCTCATCTTTTCAAGGAGCTCTATGATTTCTTCTTTGTCGTTGTGATTAATATGTTCATAATTGAGATGAATTTTTGCTATTAGTTGACTGTTTTGCATCATCATAAGCGAGTCTAGAACTAATTCATGTTGATTGATTATAGCTTCTATTTGTTCAGGATAAATATTTTCGCCACCAGCGCCAATAAGTACGTTTTTGCTTCTTCCACTGATGAAGAGGTATCCATCTTCATCGATGTAGCCTAAATCTCCTGTATGAAACCAACCATCTTTGATAACTTCGTTTGTTTGTTTTGCATCCTTATAGTATCCGATCATAACACTTGATGATTTAGCAATGATCTCACCTTTACCAGTCTGGGGGTCTTTGTCTTTGATTTTAAGTTCAACTCCACCCATAGCGACACCAGTAGATTTGAATTTTGCAGGTTTACCAAGAATAGAACCTGCTAAAAGTGGTGAAGTTTCTGTTAATCCATAACCTATGATAAAAGGAAATTTCGCTTCAATGAGAAATTCTTCTACAAAAGGTGAAAGTCCAGCTCCGCCTATTCCACAAAACCTGACTCTTCCACCAAAGGTTTCAATGAGTTTTTTTCCTGCAATTTTGTTGAGTATCTTTCTTAGAAAACCGATACTATATAAAAATCTCATAAGCCAAGAAGATGTAAATTTAGGAAGAATTTTATTTTTGTAAATCTTTTCTATAAGAAGAGGAACCATGAGTATCATTGTTGGTTTAACAACAGAGAATGCATTGAGTAAAACACTTGGCGTTGGAACTTTATCTATATAGTAAACACTAGAACCATGTAAAACAGGGATAAGAAGACCTGTAGTACACTCAAATGTATGTGCCAATGGAAGTACAGACAAAAATACATCTTCTGCTGTTATTGTTAATTGTACGTGTGCACTCATGGCATTTGTCACAAGATTTTTATGTGAGAGCATAACACCTTTTGAATTTCCAGTTGTTCCAGATGTATAGATTAAACTTGCTAAATCGTCTTCCTTTGGTTTTTCTATAGTGTCAATGTCATCTGGTAAGGTTAGTTTTGACATATATTTTTGATTGCTAAGGGAGTCAATAGTCTCAAATGAATTCAAATTAATAGAAAACATCAAATTAGAATCTTCACAGCTTCTGATGGTATCTTCATACCTAGAAGAGACAAAGGCAGCTTTTACCTCTGAATGGTAGATAATTCTATGTACATCTTCTGGATGAAAGTCTGGTAAAACAGGAACAATAACTCCTCCGAAATATGTAACAGCGAAGTATGCAATTCCCCAGTGTGGCATGTTTTCACTTAGTAAAAGAACTTTATCTCCTTTTACTATACCATTTTGTTTAAGCAGCTTTACCATATGGTGAACACTTGCATTAAACTCTTTGAAATTCATTGCTTTTTGACCTACATTTGCAAAAGAATTATTATCTGCATAGAGCTCCAAAGAGCGGTCTAAAAGGCTTGAAAGTGTAAAGTTTTCTAAGTTTTCATAAGGGTATTTCATAACTAATCTCTTTTATATTTTATTGCTGTATTATTATACTTATAAATAGTGTACCATTAGTTGAGTTCGAATAATAAGAGGTAAAGTTTTGTCAAGAAGAAATAAAGATAAACAAAATACAAATAATAATAAAAATACTGTAACATTTACGGCAAAAGATTTTTTACCGACAACACGAGCTGATATGGATGCTAGAGGATGGGACTATTGTGATATTATCCTTGTAAGTGGAGATGCCTATATTGATTCCCCTTTTATAGGCGTAGCTATGGTTGGACGTATGCTTGAACGTATGGGTTATAAAGTAGGGATGATTGGACAGCCTGATGTAAAGTCTCCTAATGATATTATGAGACTCGGTGAACCAAGACTTTACTGGGGTGTAAGTGGTGGTAGTGTTGATTCTATGGTTTCAAACTATACTGCTACTAAGAAATTTAGAAACTCAGATGATTACACACCGGGTGGAAAAAACGATAAACGTCCAGATAGAGCGATAAATGTATACTGTAATCTCATTAGACAATACTTTAAAAATACAGTTCCCTTAGTTCTTGGCGGAATAGAAGCAAGTTTACGTCGTGTAACGCATTATGATTACTGGTCTAACAAGCTTAAAAAGCCAATTCTTTTTGATGCAAAAGCAGATGTACTCATCTACGGTATGGGTGAAATAGCATTAGAACAATTAACGAAAGCTATTGCTGAAAAAAGAGATTATACGGGTATTCGTGGAGTTTGTTATATAGCAAAAGAACCAAACCTTCAGTACCATCAAATGCCATCTCATGCAGATTGTTTAGAAGATAAAGAAAAGTATATAGATCTTTTTGATTTGTTTTATGACAACAATGACCCAATTGCTGCAAATGGTTTATCTCAGCAAGTGGATAGTCGTTACCTTATTCAAAACCCTCCCTGTGATCATCTAAACGAAGTGGAAATGGATGCAAACTCTGACTTACCTTTTACAAGAGAACTTCACCCATATTACGCAAAAATGGGAAAAGTAAAATGTTTAGAGACAATTAAATTTTCTATTATGACACATCATGGTTGTTGGGGTGAATGTAACTTCTGTGCCATTGGAGTTCACCAAGGTCGTACAATTAGAACACGTTCAGAGACTAACATACTCAAAGAAGCGAATGAATTTAACCAGTATAAAGATTATAAGGGAATTATTTCTGATGTAGGTGGTCCAACTGCAAATATGTACGGATATGAGTGTAATAAAAAGGAGAAGCTTGGTACGTGTGCCCATCAACGTTGTGTTGATGCAAACCATCTTTGTCAATCCATGAAACCTGACCACTCTCGAAATATAAATCTTTTAAGACAAGTACGTGAAGTTCCAGGTGTTAGAAAAGCATTTGTTGCATCTGGTGTTAGGTACGATCTTATTACAGAAGATAAAAAGCATGGTTATGAGTACTTAAAAGAGATGGTAAAGCATCATATATCTGGACAGATGAAAGTAGCCCCTGAACACACCCAACAACATGTTTTAGAACTTATGGGTAAGCCTGGAAAACAGACACTTATAGACTTTAAAAAGTTGTATGATAAGCTCAACAAAGAAGAGGGAAAAAATCAATTCCTTACTTACTATCTTATAGCCGCTCATCCTGGTTGTGAAGATAAAGATATGCACGAGTTAAAACGTTTCACTACAGATGAACTGCAAATGAATCCAGAACAGGCACAAGTCTTCACTCCTACTCCTGGAACATATTCGGCTGTTATGTACTATACGGAAATAGATCCAAAAACTCGTAAAAAAATATTTGTAGAAAAAGATACAAAAAGAAAAGAGAAACAAAAACAAATAGTTGTAGCAAAAGATAGTTTTGCAAGTGGCTTCGCATCTTAATATAATGTAATATTATTTTATTAAGCGTGATATATTTTTATTTTTGATACAATAGTGTTAAATAGCAAGGACACTTATATGAAAAAACAAAATATAAAATTTTTTTTAGTTAGTACAGCTCTTATAACAAGTACATTTCTTTATGCTGGAATGATGCCAGGAATGGATATGTTTGATGATATGAAAGATATAATAGATAAAGATAAAAAGAAATCATCATCAAGTGGAATGAAAATGCCAGGAATGGGTTCAGACAGTATGAAAATGCCAGAGATGCCAGGAATGGGTTCCGGTTCAGACAGTATGAAAATGCCAGAGATGCCTGATATGCCATCAATGGATTCAATGAAAGATGGGAAAATGCCGGAGATGCCTGGCTTTGAAAAAAATGCTTCTTCTGAATTTGAAATACCAGGAATGAGTTCTGGTTCAGATATGAAAATGCCTGAGATGCCAAATATGGATTCAATGAAAGACGGTAAAATGCCTGAAATGCCATCAATGGACTCGATAAAAGATGGAAAAATACCAAAGATGTCAGGTACAAAAGTTGGTAAAGATTCAGTAGAAGTTCCTGAGATGCCAACTATGGATAATATGCCCTTCTTTGGTAAAGATGCTAAAGATGACAAAAATCCTATGGACATAATGGAAGATATGATGGACACAAAAGATGGTAATTCTAAAATGCCTTTCTTCGGTAAAGGTAACAAAAGTGATAATAATCCGATGGATATAATGGAAGATATGATGGGTAAAAAAGACGGTAAAGATAGTAGCTTTAAAATGCCATTTTTTGATTAATATACGGAAAGGTTTTACTCTTTTCGTATAGAAGTAGCTGTTAAAAAGATATATTCCTTTCCCGTAATTGTAACCCTAAACTTTTTTTGTTGTAAATATTTTTTGCAAAATATTGCATCTTTATAGACATTAGACATTTCTGAAAAAGAGTAATGTTTAGCCCGTGCACCGTAAATCATTTCACCATCAAGCCATCGACAATTTGGAAATCCTAAAATGATAGCACCATCAGGTTTAAGTTGATTTTGTACTATGGACATGAAAAGAGGGTTGAACTCTAAATTCGAACTTTGTAGGGTTCCAATACTTATAATGAGGTCAAACCTACCTAACTCAAGTGAATTTAAATCATTGATATCATGTGTATAAAAATTGACATTATTCTCTTGTGAAAATATTTTTTTTGCATCTTTTATTGCAGAAGAACAATAGTCTACTCCAACTAATTCTAAATTATTAAAGTTTGAAGCATACTTTTTAATAAAACAAAATTCATCTCCACTATTTACACCGAGGTTAAGAATTCTTATTCGCTTATTTATATTTACATTTTTAAGTGCCTGTCTATAGTAATGTAAGAATGCAGGTTCTTCCATTTTATATATTTGTGAGAATATTGAATTACTTCCATATTTGGATTCTGCCGTGTCAGTATTTTTATGAAAGCTGACATCTTCATTGAGTTTTTCTAATCTTATGAGAACTTGATGTTCATTAACTGTAGTCGGAGTTAGCATCCTACATTTAAGTATATGCGCTAAATCAAACCAAGCC
>NZ_JBLHOE010000021.1:0-46732 GCF_047622445.1 Sulfurimonas sp. | reverse complement strand
AAATAAAATTTCATTAGATGATATATCTCGTTATATGGGTTTATCAATTGTCCATGTTTTAAGAATATTTAAAAAAGAGTTTGGGTTACCTATCCATTCATACCTACTAAATAAAAAAGTACATTTAGCCAAAGAGCTACTTTCTAAAAATATGCCTATTTCTGAAGTTGCACAAACAAGTGGATTTTTTGATCAAAGCCATCTTAACAAATCATTTAAAAGAGTTTTTCAACTCACACCTAATGAGTACAAAAAGAACATACTTCATAAATAGAAAATGTTAATTTTATACAAGACTTAATGCGAGATACTTCATATACTTGAGCTAAATTTTACTTAGGAGTATGATATGAAAGATAATCCAAAAACAAATCATAATGAAAAAATCATTGAACAGTTCTCAAAACAGGCACTTCCATTTACAAAGATTAAGGGACATTACGATTCAGTAGATACAATCATGATGCTGAGTAGGGTATCAAAGAATGATGAGGTTTTAGATTTAGCTTGTGGAACTGGAATCCTTAGTTGTGAGTTTGCAAAACATGCTAAAAGTGTTGTAGGTTTAGATATAACAAGTGCTATGATTGAACAAGCTATAAAGATGCAAGAAGAAAATGGTTTAGCAAATATACAGTTTCATATCGAGAGTGTTGAAAAGTTAGCATATAAAGACAATAGCTTTGACATAGTTGTTACAAGATATAGCTTTCACCATTTTTTAGATACTCAAACAGTACTTAATGAAATGATACGAGTTTGTAAACCTAATGGAAAAATCATAGTTGTTGATGTAGCTCTTGAAGATAAGTATGCCAATGCATACAATGAAATGGAAAGATTAAGAGATCCTTCTCACACTAAGGCGTTAACATTTAAAGAGTTCCATGCACTTTTTTCTAATAAAGCTTTATCTAATCATAAGAAAAGTTCATATAAAGTTGACTTAGAATTAGAAAGTCAACTAAAAGCATCCTTTCCAAATAAAGGGGATGAAGATAAAATAAGAAAAATCTTTAAAAGTGATGTTGAGACAAATAGCTTAGGCATGAATACTCACTTGGAATATGGTGAAGTACATTTTTCATATCCGATTACTATTTTTGTGGCAAGTAAATTAAGATATAATCCAGCCTAAAGGAAAAAAATTGGCATACTATATTACTAAGTTAATTATTACGGCACTGTTAATAGTTTTAATCTCTGAAATAGCTAAACGTAGCAGTCTTTTAGGTGCGATGTTAGCGGCTATACCGCTTGTCTCCATACTAGCTATGACATGGATGTATATAGATACAAACAGCAGTACAAAAGCTGTTGAGTTTTCAAACAACATTGTTTGGTTGATAGTTCCTTCTATGACACTTTTTATAACTTTTCCTATCTTAATTAAAAAAGGGCTTGGGTTTTACTTGAGTATGGGCATCTCAATTGCTATGACCATACTTGCTTACTACAGTGTTATTTTTCTTCTTGAAAAGCTTGGGATGAGGTCATGATTCCTTTTAATCACTTAGGATTTTTCTTTAAAAATTTTGGCTCATTGATTTACCCTAAAAAAGTTTTAGAAGAGTTGTGCCAGTTTTTAAAACCACTGTCTAATCAAGCATCAGTTTTAGATGTTGGAGCTGGTACTGGAATGATGAGTGAGTTTGCTCATAGATGTAACAGTGAGTTGAAATATGTAGCAATAGATCCTGCGGAGGGTATGCTCAAATTTGCTCCAGAGTATTTAGAAACACATATTGCTACAGCAGAAGCATTACCATTTGAAGATAAGAGTTTTGATGCTGTGCTGATGGGTGAATCACTTCACCATCTTCGTGACCCTGAACTTGCTCTCAAAGAAATTATTCGAGTTTTAAAGAAGAATGGAAAACTCTTTATTTATGATTTTGATGTAAGTACATTTAGAGGTAATGCAATTTATAAGATGGAAAAACTGCTAGGTGAACCAGCTCATTTTTATGAACCATATGACTTAAAAAATATGCTTGAGGGTTATGGCTTTAGTGTTGAGGTAAGTCATTATAAATGGCGTTATGTTGTGCGTGCTTCTTTATAAAAAATTCTTTTATAAAAAGATAATGTTTTTGATTACTAGAGGTTAAATTATTACTTTCAATATCATCAGCTGTACCTTGACTCCGAAAAATCACATATCTTTACAGTACTTACCTTTCTTTTTATAGCCAGCATTTTTTTGTTTTTTTATTTGTGACTCAATTTGCTTTAAATTATCAGTACAAGTAATTAAATGAGGATGATTGAAATTTAGTTGTTTTAAAATATTTATACCTTTATATAAAAATTCTTTAGCTTTTGTACATTCTTTCTTATCTCGGTATAGTAGAGAAATATTATTATAACTATTTGCTACATCTGGATGTACTTCGCCTAATATTTCTTCTCTTATGTGTAATGCTTTAAGCTGATACACTAATGCTTTTTCTAATTCTCCAATATCATGATAAATTGCACTTATATTACTGTATGAACGAGCTAAGCTTGGGTGTTTATTACCTAGTACCTTTTCTAAAATTTTCAAATCTTTTTTTTGATATTGAATGGCTTGTTCTAATTTTCCCATTCCTTGATAAATCATAGCTAGAATACCGTAGGAGTTAGCTAAGTCAGGGTGGTTTTCTTCTAGATTTTTTTCTCTTATTTCCAAAGATTTTATTTGATAGTTTAATGCTTTTTCTAAATCATTATTCCCTTCATAAATGATAGAAAGGTTACTATAACTTAAAGCTAAATCTATATCATTTTTAGTTAAACTATTTTCTCTTATATGTAATGTTTTAAATTGATACTTTAATGCTTCATCTATATATCCAAGATCTTTATAGGCTAGAGCAATATTATTGTAACTAACAGCAAGTTGATCTTCGGATGCATTTAACTTTTCCTTTAGTTCCAATTCTTTTAAATAGTATTCCAAAGAAAGTTTACTTTCTCCTAAATCGTCATAAATCATAGCAACTTGCTTTAAAATGTTTAATCTTAATTCATCATTATTGACTTCATCAAGTTCTTTTAGCAAGTTTTCCAATTTAACTTTTTTATCTTTTGTATTTGTTCCACCAATAGAACTGTAAGACATACTATCTGTAACATTTATATCTATAAGCTGATTAGTTTTTTCATCCTTTTGTAATTCTAAAACTGTATCTTTAAACTCCCATAAGTCGGGTATCACATTTAAAGATTTTGTGAAAAGTTCTTCTTTTTGGTAAAGAGATATAAAACAGATAAGATTGATATTGTGAGAAGCTATTTTATCTCTTCTTTGGTTGAAACCATTGTATAGCTCTGGATTGTCCAATAACTCTTCAAAATCATTAATATATACAAAACCCTCGTTATTCTTATATAACTCAGTAGATATATCTTGATATGATTTGTTTTGTAAATCTAAGTTTGTAACTAAACTTTCTGGGTAAGTATTTGATATATAACTTTTTATTTCATCTATCATATTTGTATTTGGATATAGAATAAGTATAAATCTAAATCTAGAAGGATCTAAAACTTTTTTTAGTTTACCTTGTAGTTGTTCAAAAGTCAATTCAAAATTCAAAATTATCTACTGTTGTTCTATCAGTTTTTTATAATTATCATTTTCTAAAATAATTGGATTGATTTGTTGTGTAGTTCCATCCCCATATTCTAAAAGTACTTTTTTTACATATAGACTAGCTACAGTATCGCTATATGGAATATTTTCTTTTATATCTATTTCTTTAAGTACTTCTAGTTCTTGAGCATTTAAAAAGTTTACAACTTCATTTGAAATTTTATCTTTAGCGTCAATAACACTTTGAGAGTCAATTACTTCACCCTCTGCTGCCATATAAGCTTCTCTAATTATTTTTAATGTTTCTCTTGGAGAGCCTGCACCATATTTAATGATTTGTTGAATAGTTGTCTCACTATCAAAAAGCTTTACATTAATTCGTTTATCGATGAACTCTTTAAATTTTACCATTCCTTTATCATCTAAAGTAATCAAAGGAAAAGATATTGGAGTAGCAAAGTTACTTAATGTAGCGATCTGACTAAAAAGCTCAATTGGTAATGCTATTATCATATTTGATTGTATTTCTACGAATTTATTTGAATTATCTATAAGTATCTTTTTTCTATCTTCGAGCGTTCCAATTTTTTCAAAACCATCTATAATAAAGAGTAAATCTTGTGCTACATTTTCTTTTTTTATAGTCTCTTTAATTTTGAGTATAAATTCATTAAATTTTAGACTAAAATCAGAAAATTTGTTTGTAAATACGCGTCTTATTGTATCTTTTGTATCTTGCGATGCTGAGAGTTTATTTTTTGTTTTTGTAATTAGTTTAAATAGTGATGGAATACTGATACCAGCTTCAGCTTCTATTTCTATAGAAGCTGAAGCATCTGTTTTTACATTGATTTTTTCTATTCTTTGTGAGTACCAACTATAAAAAGATTCAATGTCGTTTTGATTTATTTTAATATCTGAGTCATTTAACTTTTTTACTAATTGTTCAAGCATAAAAATAACAATATCTACAAAGTCTATATTGTTAATATCTAACTCTTCATTGCCGACATCACAAAAAACAGTTAAGAAGCATTTTGTTTCATTTATTTCATTACGTAGTTTCAAAAGTTCTGTTGTTTTTCCAGTACCTCTATGGCCAGATAAAAATACTCTTTGTATAGATGTTAGACTGTTACACTCTCTGTTATTTGGATTAATATTAAGCATTCTAAATATTTTTCTTTCATTGAATCCTTTTCTTAAACCTGAAAAATCAGTAAAAAAATCATCATCAACATTTTTTATAGGATTATTGAACTCTACTGCATTTAAAATATTGAACATTAGGTCGCCTAGAGTTAAACAAAGCTGTTTACCTCTCACTAACAGCCAATTTAATCGCAAACCCCATAAAAATAGTTCCAGCGATACGGTTTAAAATAGTTTGCGCTCTTTGTGAGTTTTTTAACCACTCTCCTAGATGTCCTGCAAAAAATGATACGATGCTAAAAACTAAAAATCCAGCTACGTTAAACATCGTTCCTAAAATGAGCATTTGAATTGTTATAGAGCCATTTAAAGGATCAGCAAACTGAGGAAGAAAAGCTAAGAAGAAAATGGCTACTTTAGGATTTGTACTACTCATTAAGATTCCACGAAAGTAAAGCTTTTTTGCAGATGAAATTGTTTTTACTTTATTATCTAGTGAAGTTGAGGCTGCCTTGAAAGCTTGCCATGCTAAGTACAACAAATACACCGCACCAATAACCTTTAAAATATCAAAAGCAACTTGAGATGTTTGAAATATAACAGAAACACCTAATGTAACTGCTATTGTATGTATGAAAACACCTGTGCATAAGCCAAGTATAACTATCATCCCAGATTTGAATCCATGTAATGCAGAATGTGTAAGTACAAAAAGGTTATCTGGTCCAGGCATAAGAGCAAGAATTATGGAAGTTGTGAAAAATAGTATAGTGGTCTCAATCGGGAGCATTCGTAGTTTCCTTTATTTAATGAAGTATAGCTAACTTTATATAAGTGGAGATATACTGTATCTGCTCCTTTAGAGTAGACCCAAACCAAGTTTCCTTATCTCTTCATACTTATGAAAATGAAATGTCTTGAAATCTTTTGTTACTGGTTCTATGATGTATATGTTTTTAGTAGAAACTAGTAGAGAGGCTTTTGTTTGATTACGAATGAGAATTCGCATAGATTTTTCAAACATGTCTACAACATTTTTTGTCTTGAAAAGATGATTTGGCATGTCTTTATAAAAAGAATTATCTCCCATTACATCTATGGCTAAAACATCATCATATGTAGCTTGGTTTATGCCTAGGTTTGCACATAAAAAACCATCACTATATATGGTGTCATTTATGGTTTTTTCTTCAAATATACCGGGAATAGCCATACTAGCTAAAAGAGCATCTTTAATTTTAACATCATCAGTAGAATCAAAAACTTTAATATTTCCGTTGAGTGTATTTGTAGCAATGATTTTAAGTGGAATTTTTGTATCTTTCATTTTTAAGTCATGAAAAATATCATTGAGAATTACTTCTATTTTTTTACTACTAATGATAGAGTTTCCACTAAAAGATAACTTCACCCAGTTAAATATGCTTGAAAACTTTTCAAATAAAGCATATGTCTCACTCTCTTTCATCCCAATACTCATACATGCCCCTATAATAGAACCAATACTCGTACCTATAATCTCAGATGGAGATATATCTAGCTCTTCTAAGTCATGTATAACACCAAGTTGTGCAATACCAAGCGCACCACCACCTGATAGAACTAGACTGAAGTTTTCATTTAGAATTTGTTTTTGAAGCATATATGTCCTTGGGTATTAATGTAAAAACTCTTTGAGATAGAGATAGTAGTTTTTATCACTTGAGATTGAATTATGATTTTCATTTTTAATAACTTTTATAGTGACTTGTGAAGTTGGAAATTTATTTACTAACTTATCAGAATGTTTCTTTCCTATAATTTTATCATTTTCTGCTGTTAAGACTAAAGTTTGAGCATCAATAGAATCAACTCTAGCAATAGAGTCATATTTATCACTTAGAATTAATGACATAGGATAAAATGGTATTTTTTCTTGGGCCACACTTAATACGCTGTCAAAAGGAGTGATAAGTACCAGTTTAAGTATTTCTCTTTTGGATGCAAGAAAAGTAGCTACTCCTGAGCCTATGCTACGACCAATTACTGATATATTTGGATGTTGTGTTTTTATAGTATCGTAGATGAAAAGTGAATCAGAGTAAAAGTTCTTTTCTGAGGGTTCACCAGTAGAGTTTCCATATCCTCTATACTTAACAAGATATATAGTGTGGCTTATAAAAATATCAGAAAATGTATCGGCATTGTAGTCCACATTTTCTGCATTTCCTCCAAAGTAAATTACCGCTTTTTCATTTCCATCGTTGAGGACAGTGACATGTATAGATTCATTTTCATTGATAAATATTTTTTCTTTATATGTACCTTTAGATTTTGGTGTGGGAAAATAGATAAAGTTGTCCTGAGCAATAAAAAGAAAGATACCTACAAGTAGATAAGCAATTAAAGGTGTGGTTAATAATAGTTTTATAGTTTTTTTCATTTATTAATTCTTCTTATTTATTCTAGTGTTCATCGTGAGTGATCTTTTTCTCGAAGGGAAAATATTCGTTCCTCGAATTTGCTATGTTTTCTTATACGTTACTAACATTTTATCAACTATTGTAATTAAAGAAATGGACTTATTTATGTTGAAATCTTCTTTTCAACATTCAATGATTGATAATAATATTTCACATATAGTGGCAAGTAAAATTTTCAATTCATATACTGCTTGTGCAAGTATCTTAATTTATGCATTTTTTTTATTCAGAGTTTGCCTTTGTAATATAAATACAATATGTTATACATTTCAACCTATATTTATCACTTATTTAATGATAGAGACTAAGTTATTTGAGTATTTTCCCATATTACGAAGTTAGTTTTCTAGAATGATAATCATTCACCCATAATTCAAATTTACTAGTGGTGCTTTTAGTTCGTCTATTTAAACTAAATTCGTTAAAAATATAATCAACTGGATTATTTGGTAATTTTTCTAAAGCCTTTTGAACTAAACCAAGTCTTTCAGGATAAGCAATTGTATTCCACTCTCTAGGAATACCAAAAGCATTTATACCACGCCACTGTACTAAATCTTCAATATCATCTGAAGATTTCCATACGGTTTTTTCTCCTGATTTATGCTGAACAATTCCTGCCCAAGGGATAATAATAGATTCAATATGATCAAGTTGCTTTTTAGTTGTTCTTGCTAAATTGTGCTTCCAACCAATATCAGATACCAATTCATGTAAAGAAATGGCACTTTTTTCATGTAAAATTTCTTTAGCCATATTCTCTAACATTATTTGGTAACTATCATGAAAATACTTATCAGGATTGATATTTAGCACACTACTTTGTTTTTCGACTTCTTCAGGTTCAAATAGAGTAGTATTTTCTAACTCATATTCCTCTTCTTTTTGATTTAAATCTAAAACTAATAGTTCACTTAGTTGGTTATGAATCTTATCTATAATTGAATTTTCATCTATAAAATAATCGGTAGACCATATTCGCAATAATTTCCAACCAAGGTTTTCTAATATTAAATGTCTTACACGATCTCTATCCCTTGCTGCCGGAGAACCATGATATGTTGCGCCATCACACTCTATTCCAGCCAAAAATTGACCGGGTTTATCAGGATGGATAACACCTAGATCAATTCTAAATTTACTAACACCTACTTGAGTTTGTACTATCCAACCTTTTTCTATTAAGGCAAAGGCTACGCTTTCTTCAAAGTAACTGTCAAATTGATCAACTCCATAATTTGCTTCTGCTGTCTCAGGTAATGCAACAGGCCCTTTTTCCGCATACTCCAAAAAGTATTTAAGGTGCTTCACTGCTAGAGCACTCGTACGGCTTAAATCAATCATTGTATAGTCAAAACTTGAAAACACATGAATTTCAGTAGTCGCCCTAGTAATCGCAACATTTAGCCGTCGTTCGCCACCTTGTTTATTAAGTGGCCCAAAATTCATACTCATTGTCTTGGCTAAAGGTTCTACTGGTCCATAGCCTAGACTTAAAATAATAATATCTCGTTCATCACCTTGAACGGATTCAAGATTTTTAACAAAAATAGGATCATAGTTTTTATTACCTTGGAAAAATGGCTCTAAATGAGGATGCTTGCGGCGACGATCGTCTAAACAATCTTCTATGCACCGTTGCTGCTCTGAATTTAATGTAACCACACCAATAGTATACTTCTTTCGCTTATCTGATAACCTTTCAACAATATAATCAGCAACTGCATTGGCTTCTTTAAGATTATTCCTTTCTTTTCCCTTAGAATACAGCCCATCTATTTTATGAAGACTAACCGCACTTGCTTTAGTTTCGGCAGAAGGAAAGGTTACTAAAGAATTTTCATAATAATGACTATTTGAAAAAGCAATTAAGCTTTCATGTCGGCTTCTATAATGACCAGTTAAACGATGGTGTGGTAATCGAGCTGATAATGCTTGATCTAAAATACTTTCAAGATCTGCTTCATCAGTTAAATCATCAGAACTACTTTTTGAGAAAAAATTTGATGGTGGCATTTGTTTAGGATCACCAACAATAATAACATTTTTACCTCTGGCAATAGTTCCCACAGCATCCCAAACTGTTATCTGAGAGGCTTCATCAAAGACCACCAAATCAAAAGCATTAAAGTGAGCAGGTAAGAATTGGGACACAGAAAGAGGTGACATCATAAAGCATGGGGTAAGATGAAGTAGCTTTTCCCCCATTTCATTAATCAGTTGCCTAATAGGTTTATGATTACTTTTTTTATTAAACTCTCTGGACAGAACACCATACTCAGCAGGAGATTGAGGCGAATTTGGATCGGGTGTACCTGATGCAACTACGGAGGAAATATACTCAGCTGTCGTTTTTGCAACTAATGCATCAAGCTCTCTAAATTCTTCAATCAAATTTTCATGTTGTGATGTACTAAATGTTCTTAAAGCATCTGAACGGTCAATAAGTATAGGTGCTAACCAAGCACTTACCGCATTTGTCGTCTGATGTACTGTGTCTTCCGCTTTTATTGTCCCACTTTCTAAACAGGTGATAACAGAATGAAGACCTTTATCGTTTGCTACTTTTTTAGCTTCAAGCCAATTACACCAAGCATTTATTTTAGGCTCTAATGCAATGACTTCATCACAAGAATGAATGAAATCAACCATTGTTTTTTCTGCTGGAACATCCCCTCCCAGAGTAATAAAAGCATTAACATCTTTTTTATATTCAGTGTGATACTTTGAGTAGTTATCGCAGGCTATAGCTAAATCAGATGATTGATAGAATTCAAAATTATCTACCACCTTTTCTTTTAAATTACTAATTAGGGAAGATGGACTAGAGAGTCTTCCAGCTATTTTTCTAGTGATATCAAACAGTTCCTTTGATTCCTGGTATTTAGAGCTTAAGTGTTCACTAGAGGTGTCCCAACCTTGCCATATTTTATCTTGTTCGAAGTTGCTAATGTTCTCTGAAATTTGTATAGCGGTATTATTTATCTGATTTAATAATGATAATTCTTCAAATGATATCTTACCATGTACGCCAACTATGCTTAATGCTTTTGTGATGTTTCTTTTTGCAAACCAGTTCAAGGGCCAAATTTTTTGTTGTGCTATTTGAAATGATGCTAGCCAATCAGAGGTAGGATGACTAGATATTTGATCTAGCGCGAATGTTAATTTAGAAGTACTAACTAGCTTGTCAATTTGCACCTTATATTTTGCTAATGAATTTAGCTTATCTAATTCATCTCTAGCACTTGGCTTATAAATAAAGCTTAATGGAGATGTTTTTTGTTCAATTAAAGAAGATACTAGTTCGTATAATTCTAAATAGTTTTCATTATATTCATTTATATCTTGTAACTGCAATAAGTTAACTAATTTACCAAAGTGTGTTTTTAATATTTTAGATGAATTTCTAACTTTTTTAATAGCTGCAATCAACTCAGATTGCCAAGAATTTGACCAATCAGGATTTTGAACAATGGATATGGCAGAAAGGTTTAACTGTTCTATATCTGAGAATGCTAAACTTAGCTTTTTAGCTGTTTTATATAAATTATTCAAGTCTTCCTTAGAACTAACTGGAGAATTCTCATAAGAGTGTCCCCAAGCTAGATCTACTTTTGTGATATCTTTATATCTAACATATCTTGATATAGCTTGTCTTGGTGTTATGCCTAGAGTGGATTCTTGATGAAGTTCATTAACATATGCATTTAAACTTTTTCGTATGCTAAACAATTTATCAGCATTGTTATTCCATTCAGCACATGAAGCTGTTTCTCGCGTAGTCCATGATTTTTTCAGTTGCTCTAGTATGGCTCGTTTATTTGCTTTATTGCTATGAAGTTCTAAACATAAGTGATCTAAACCAATTTTATGAAGGCGGCTGTACACAACGTTCAATGCAGCCATTTTTTCTGCTACAAATAGAACTTTTTTACCTTTAGCTAAATTATGACAGATGATATTTGCTATTGTTTCTGACTTACCAGTACCGGGAGGTCCTTCTAAAACAAAATCTTGGTTTTTGGTTGACGCATCTATAGCGACTAACTGAGAACTATCAGCGTTTAATGGGGCAAAAATACCTGAAGGTTTTAGCGTATTGTCTATGTTTTTCTGATCTTGGAACTGAACATTTTGCTCATATGTTTTTTGAGGGTTTTCCACTAAGTGCGCAACAAAAGCATTAGATTTTAAATCCTCAACTCTATCTTTTAAATCTTTCCACATTAAATACTTTGCAAATGAAAAAGTGCTTAAAACAAGCTCTTCTACGACCTCGAATCCTTTGATATCTTTAATTTTATCTCTAACAACTGACCAAATGAAATCTACATCAATACCACTTTCATCTGTCGGTAGTGTTTCGTTAAATATAGATAAATCAACTTCATAATCATTTTGTAAAAATTCAATTAAAGTAGCATTAAAAATAGGATCTTCCCCGTCTCTTTGCAGAATTTTTATTTTTGACCGAGCACTGCTTCTTTTTAGCTCCGCAGGTAAAAGGATTAGCGGTGCTTGATAAATTTTATCACTTTCTGGTGTTTCCTTCCATTTGAGCATTCCAACAGCAAGAAAAAGTGTATTGGAACCACCTTCTTCAATATCTGTCTTGGCTTTTCTATATAAAGAAAGTAAGTTTTTTTCTAATTTTTTGGAAGAATCATTTGCTATTAATGTATTATTTTTTAATAGTTCTTTGGCAAACTCTGTTTGTAAATCATTACCTACTTTAAATTTGAAAAGCTCTTTATCTCGTGCTTCATTTACATAAGGAGTTTCCCCAGCGCTAATAAAGTTGAAACTTTGACTTGAGGCTAATTCATCTTCTAATAATCCTATGTCAGGACAAAATAATTTGATAGCAACTGCGGTTTTAGATAAATTTAAAAGTCTATTTCTTTTAGTAAGATCAAGTAGTTTCCTTTGCCACTGCTCGACACGTCCATCTGGTGTATCTGCAACAGGAAGATCTTCTTTTCTAACAGGAGGTAATGGTGGTGCAACTGGTAAAATTTGGATTGTAGTAGTGGTGTCGCTAGTCTCGACTTCTAAGGCTTTTTCTCCAATAGTAGGAATAGGCTTAATTTGTCTTTTCCTTGCTTGCGTTAAATCTATTGCGTAAACAAATTTATCTTCTGAGTCCTCAGCGATTATTTGATCTGCATATTCAATAGCTTGACCGAAAGTAATTGGTGAATCAGAAGTTGCTAATGTTGTTTCAAATAGTATTAAGTCTTTTAAAGCAACGCGTTTCCTAATATCCATCGGATCATCGTTGGTTAGTAAAGGGAAGCACTCATTTATTAGCCAAACACCACAACATGCATGAGAATCAGTTATGGCTATTATTGAGTTAAGGCCAATATTTTCTAAACAAGCTGAGAATAATAAGGACAAATCTAAACATGCACCTGTTTTATGATTTTTAATATCACTCGGTAATCGAATTCTTTGTCCAGAATAAGCAAAACTAGTTGGTGGATTAACATACGCAATCGTTTCATTAGAAATAACACTCCACAATGCTGCGGCCATTAAATATGGTCTTTCCCTCGTTTTTGATTGGTACCCATCCAACTTTGATTCATGTCCAGCAACTTTCATTACATCAGATGCCTTTTTTACTAACTCTGATATATAATTTGCATTTGGGGTAGAAAACGCTGCAAGTAATTCAGCCATTCGTTCCTCTCCACCCCAAAAATTTTTAGGCAGTAAATTTGTTTGATATGACTGTGTTGCTAGTACTTCATCAGAGCTATAAAGAGTAAAATTTAAATTAATTTCAATTTGTTCAGTTAGTGCATCTAAATATTCATTTGATATTTTAAGAAGACGTTTTTGTAATAAAAGTGTATGACCTAGCTCAAGTGAATCAATATACCATTCTTCAGGAGAAAACACTTCTGGATCAGAAGTTAAAACAAGTTTGAAATCTGTATAAGTTTTGTGAGCTTCCTCATGAATAATTACTTTAGAAGAATTCAATTCAAGTGATGTGATAAGTGGATATTGGTTTTGTTGAAATGCAAAGGAATACACCTTTGCTATCTCTGCATTAATATTTAAGTTTTCGATTTATATTCCTTATTCCATTCAATCATGAATTTGTCCAATTTTTTATTAGTGGCTTGTAATAATAAACTTTTTACGTTGCCTAAATTGTGATGCTAATTAACTCTTCATTCAAACACATTATATGTAAAATAACCTTAAATCACATAAATAAGTAAAACTATATTTTCTTAAGTTAATGTAAATTTGTAATATTTTAGATAAAAAATGCATAAAAATTCTTAAAGTTTGAGTGTATGTGTTGCATAAGCAGAGAATTGAAGATGGATAAGAAAAAAGCTATTGGATGGGAACTTCAAATAATGAAACTTTAAATCCAAACTTGCTAAAATGATTGAAATTTAAAATCTTTTATATAATAAGGTAGAACAGTTGCAATATTTATCATTATTTTTATTAGTAGTATTACTATTTACAGGTTGTTCTCAGCACAAGGTTGAAATTGAAAAGGTTGCGAAACCAGTTGTAGTTGAGAAACCAATCAAAGGCATAATCTCAGAAGCCGTCATACAAAAGGCCCAAAGAAAGTATGGTAAAAATGCACGTACAAGATATGAAATGTACAATGCGAAAATCCGTAAACTTCAAAACAGTACAACTGAGGTGAAACTTGAAGAGATCAATAATTTTTTTAATAAAATACCATATTTTACAGATATGAAAGTATGGGGTAAAAAAGATTATTGGGCTACACCTTTGGAGTTTTTAGCGAAGGCCAAAGGGGATTGTGAAGATTATGTTATTGCAAAATATTTTTCACTTAGAAATCTTGGTGTTGCGTATGAAAAGCTTTATTTTTCCTATGTAAAGTCAACACACTACACAAGACCGCATATGGTGCTAAGTTATTTTGAAACGCCTCATTCTATTCCTTTGGTTCTTGACAGCATAAACTATAAAATTTTCCCTGCAAATAAAAGAAAAGATTTGATACCAATTTATAATTATAATGGGGAATCTTTGTATCGGGTTAAGAATGAGGGACGGAATGGACCTAAGGTTAAAAATAGAAAAAAAGTAGATGATAAATGGCAGAAATTACTTGATGACATTCAAATGAATAAACTATAATATTTTATTAAGCTTTGGATATACTTCCAGTAAAATTAAATGTTTACATAAACATTACTGCATAGTATGAAATAAAGGCACAATAGATTGAATGATTTAGAAAATACAACCGCCATAGCTATAGGTGGTTTTGATGGAATGCATGTTGGACATCAACATCTTTTTTCAGAGCTCGGTGAAAATGGCTGTATTGTAGTTATAGAAACAGGCTATGCAAACCTTACTCCAAGAGAAGAAAGAGAAAGCTTTTCGCATCATCCACTTGAGTATTTGGAACTTGATGAGATTAGACATCTTGATGGTGAAGGTTTTATAAAGCTTCTTAGAGAAAAGTTTCCTAAACTAGCAAAGATAGTTGTTGGTTACGATTTTCACTTTGGTAAAAATAGAAAATACTCTTTTGATGATTTAAGAACTCTTTTTAATGGTGAAGTAGTTGTTGTAGAAGAGGTCAGTCAAGATGGAGAGTCTATTCATTCTCATAAGATTAGAGCAAAACTTCAGATTGGTGATATTAAAGGTGCTAACAAATTTTTAGCACATAACTATACGATAAAAGGTGAGCATATTACTGGACAAGGTATAGGAAAAAAAGAGTTAGTAGCTACTATTAACATCACTACAAACGGATACCTTGTTCCAAAAGAAGGTGTATATGCGACTTTAACTCGTATAGATGATGAAGAACATTATCATCCTTCTGTTTCTTTTGTTGGGCATAGAGTTACAACGGATGGAAGTTTTGCGATAGAATCACATATACTTGATGGTGAAGTATTTTGTGATAAAAAGGCAGCGATTGGTTTTGTATCTTTTATTAGAAATAATGAAAAATTCGACAATTTGGAAGCACTAAAAGTAGCTATAAAAAAAGATATAGCTGTCGCAAGTAAAGAGTTGAAACTCTTACAACTATAAAAAGAGAGAAACAATGATTAGAGATTACCCCCTTCCAAGAGAATACCTTGCCAATGGTGAAGTTATGGAATTTGACTTTGAACAAAATGAAAAAGATTTTATCGTAGATGAAATTCCACATATGAAGTACAAAGGAAGCGGAAACTTTCTTATCATTCATGTGAAAAAAGTCGAAATGACGACTTGGGATATGATAGCTGCTTTTGCAAAGGCGTTAAACATTCCAGCAGAGAAAATTGGTTATGCAGGTTTAAAAGATAAACACGCAACAACTACGCAGTATATTTCTGTTGAAGCTAAGTATGAAAAAGCTGTCAAAAAGTTTAGAAATAAACAGATTAAAATTATCGGAAGTTACAGACATAACTTTTCTATTCGTATGGGAGATTTAGCTGGAAACCGTTTTCATATTAAGCTTTATGGTGTAGATAATATAGAAGCTGGTCGCATAGAAAAACTTGCTCGTAAAAGTGCTACAGAAGGACTTCCTAATTACTTCGGTTACCAAAGATTTGGACGTGATGGAGATTCTATAGAACAAGCAAAAGCTATGATAGCTGGTGAAGATTTTGTAGAAGACTCTAAATTAAAGAAATTTTTGATTTCAATTTATCAAAGTGTATTTTTTAACGATTGGCTCAAAGAAAGAGTTCTTACAAGTCGTAAAGAAAATGGTGGAAAATTTATGCTTCTAGAAGGTGATATCTATTTATCAAACGAAGGTAAGCTTTTTACTCCAGCTAAAATACCTACGAAAGATTTTGGAGATGCTAAAGTAATGCCAACTGGTTTACTATGTGGACGAGATGTTTACCGTGCACGTGGTGAAGCAAGAAAGATTGAAGAAAAATATGATGATGAATTTTTATATGAAAAAGGGCTACGTCGTCCAGCTATTATTTTTCCTAAAGATGTAGAGTCGAAGTACAATAAAGATTTCAATATCTATAGTATCGCATTCACACTTCCAAAAGGTTCGTATGCGACAGTGTTTTTAGAAAACATTGGAAACAGAAACTTTAAAGCTAAAAAAATTAAAGAAAAGAAAATTCAGGAAAAAAAGAAGAACTAAATGCTAACTATTAAGAATGTTATTTATCCTATAAAAAAGGATTAGATTTCATCATCAGAAGATGTTTTAGGAGATAGTATGTCAA
The DNA here is from genome assembly GCF_047622445.1 of Sulfurimonas sp. GTDB lineage: Bacteria > Campylobacterota > Campylobacteria > Campylobacterales > Sulfurimonadaceae > Sulfurimonas. Next base: position 30,311 of record NZ_JBLHOE010000021.1, on the reverse strand, counting down.
ATAAAGTTTATCTTGCTGATAAAAACAATAGTATTGAATGGTTGATTACTTTGGTAGCAAAGGGTATAAAAATCTTTATATTGATGGTGGCAAGACAATTCAAAACTTTTTAAAAGAAGATTTAATTGATGACATGATAATTATGACTTTACCTATTGTATTGAGTGGAGGGAAATCTTTATTTGGGGAATTGACTAATTCTAAAGAATTCAAATTGACACATACAAAAGTGATTTCAAATATTGGGGTGCAAAATCACTACCATTCTAAGTTGGATTAAAAGATACGAAAGACTTCAAAGAAGGACTAAGTAATTTCCTAATGATCTTTAGACAATAGATAAAAAACATACACTAAATATTAGATTATCTAAAAAAAGTGATACCAAAGTTAACAACTTTTTTTAAATAGTAAATATTATCTTTAATTATATATATTTCAGTATTATTTAAATAACTTAAGACTATTATTATTCAAATTATAACATTATAGATTACTTCATAACGTAGTACTTCTTTTGAGTTATAAAATTATATTTATGAGAGTTATATTTGAAAACAAGCATGGAAAGTAATATTGTTACGGGTAAATCTAAAATAATGTTAATAGCTCTTCTAGCTATTATAACTCTTATAACTATCCTTTTTATCTACATAGGCAATCTACTGCAAAAACATATTTTAGAAACGATTATAAAGGAAGAAAAAAAAGTTGCAATTAAAATATATCAACAAACATTTGATGATTTTATCAGTCGATATGAATCAATAGCATCAAACTTACTTCTGAATAAAGAAATTATAAATTCATTCCAAAAGAAAGATAGAAGTAAATTACTAGGTTTAACTTTACCAGTTTATGAAAAGCTGCATAAAGAAAATCCCTATCTTCAAGTTATGCACTTTCATACGTCAGATACTAGAAGTTTTTTGAGGCTTCACAAACCACAAAAGTATGGGGATGATTTAATCTCTATTAGACATATGATTAATAAAGTCAACAAACTTAAAGTGAAACAGATAGGAATCGAAGTAGGAAGGTATGGTATACATTATAGACTTGCATTACCAGTATTTAATTCCAACAAAGATTTTCTAGGTGTTTTTGAATTTGGAATAAATATAAATTATATATTAGACATTTTTGAAAATAAATATAATTTTGAAACTTTATTACTTTTTAAAAAAGACATTTTTGATATTGTATTTAAAAATTATAATGATATAGCTTATTTACCATATTCAGAAGATTGTTATTCGATAAAATTAGAAAATAACAATTCAATGACAGTAGACGATAATGCAAAGAACACTACTTTTAAAGTTAATTCAATACAAGACAATGCAAAACAGAATATAGGTGAAATTTTATTAATAAAAAATTTAAATGTTTATACAGAAGATATTGAAAAAATAGTTAATATAGCAGTTACTGTAGCGGTATTATTTGTGCTTTTAGCTTTTTATCTAACTAAAAGAATATTTGATAACTATTTGAAAATAATTAATAGTTATAAGGAAAAACTAGAGATTAAAAATCATTCTCTTGTAAAATTAAGTAATACTGATCATTTAACACAGATACATAATAGAAAATCAATTGAAAATATTTTGAATAATGAAATTAAAAGATCCAAAAGGCATATGCAGCCTCTTTGTGTAATAATACTTGACGTAGATAACTTCAAATCTATTAATGACACCTTAGGACATAATGTTGGAGATAAGGTGTTAAGTGGCTTAGCTAAACTTGTATCATCACATCTTAGGGAGACTGATCATTGTGGAAGATGGGGTGGAGAAGAGTTTATCATTGTTTTAACTGACACTTCTTTGAATAATGGAGTTACACTAACTGAAAAAATAAGAGAAAAAATATACACACATGACTTTGGAGATATCAAAAATGTAAGTTGTAGTTTTGGTATTGCTGAATGTACTACTGAAGATACATGTAATGCAATAATATATGATGCTGACACAGCCTTATATGAAGCTAAAAATAGTGGAAAAAATAAGGTGTCAATTTACAATAAAAAATCTTTATAGTGCAAAAGATATTGATATATTTGTCGGAGACATATTTGAACTAAACAAAGAGATGCAGATTAAATATGCTTCACTTCTAGTTACCCAAACTGAACTTGCAGACTATTATAAGATAGAAAATGCTGGATTCACTGATATAGATAGCTGTTAGATTAGAAATATACAAAAATAAGAAGATATTCAAATGTAAATAGCAAAATATTGTTCTCATGTAATAGTATTTTAATGCTACTCCTAGTATAATTGCGTAAATTTTTAAACGAGGGAGCACGCCAATGGGTGAATTGTTTACTTTTTTCGGTCTTATTTCACACGATAAGACATTTATATATATGACACATATGTTGTTATCAGCTGGATTAGCGTTAATTCTTGTAAGATCTGCTATGAGCAATCTTCAACTAGTTCCAAAAGGAACTCAAAACCTTATGGAAGCTTACATCTCTGGTGTACTTCAAATGGGTACGGATGTTATGGGTAAAGAAGCTGCACGTCGTTATGTTCCACTAATAGCTACAATCGGTCTTTTTGTTGCAATCGCTAACTTAATTGGTGTTATTCCAGGATTTGAAGCTCCAACTGCATTTTTAGAATTTGCTTTAACTTTAGCACTTACTGTATTTGTATACTATAACTTCGAAGGTATTCGTCGTCAAGGTGTTGTGAAGTATTTCAAACACTTTTTAGGTCCAGTTTGGTGGTTATATTGGTTAATGTTTCCAATTGAAATCGTATCTCATTTTTCTCGCCTTGTTTCTTTATCTTTCCGTTTATTTGGAAATGTAAAAGGTGACGATATGTTCTTAATGGTAATTCTTATGCTAGCTCCTTGGTTACTACCAATGGTTCCATTTGCATTACTTACTTTTATGGCACTACTTCAAGCGTTCATTTTCATGATGCTTACAACAGTGTATATCGGTTCTGCAATTGCAGTAGAAGATCACTAAACACTTCTAAATGCAAAAAGATAGATTCGATAGAATCCTAAGCTTTTTGCTTGGAGCATCATGGGCAGTAGTCTTCTTTGGTGCTCTTATAATTTTCAAATCCTTTCTTCCATTAGGCTTAGGTCTTGCAATCATCGTAACAATCTTCTTTATTTTTATAGGTCTCTTTTTAATTTTAGGACTTGACGCATTTGCTGTTAATAGAGAAAAATTATTAGAAGCAAAAAAACAAACAAAACTTCTGGAAAAAATCTACGCTAAACACACTACATAATTTTTAAAAAAAACCGATATTTTCATTAGATATTATCTTTTAGGAAGGTTTTATGAAAATTGAAAACTATCAAATGTCGATGAGTACAAACTATTTTAATCTTGGCTTTAATCAAACAGACGCCACTATATCCTCAAACACGAGTACTACATCTAATGACACTGCTAATGAATTATCAAAAATTCAGCTAGATAAAAAAGATGTAAATGAAAGTCATGATGAACTTTCAAAAGAATTATCAAAAGCTCTTTTATCAAATATAAATAATACAACCTTAAAAATTAAACATGATGCTATAGAATTATTAACTACTTCTGTTGAAGCGCAAGGTCTTAATTTTCAAGCGAAAGCTATGGTACAAACAGAAGGTAGAGAGATAGAATTTTCTTTAGATATTTCATTGTCAAGAAGTTTTGTTCAAAAAACATCTATTAATCTTACTGCAATTGAAGAAGAATTATTAATGGATCCATTGGTTATATCGTTAGATGGAACTATGCCAAGCATAAGTTCAAAGACTTTTTCTTTTGATATAGATAGTGATGGGAAACCAGATCAGATATCACAACTTAATCGTAATAGTGCTTTTTTAGCATTAGATAAAAATAATAATGGTACTGTTGATAATGGTAATGAGCTTTTTGGTACTAAAAGTGGTAATGGCTTCGCAGATTTAAGAGCATATGATGATGATAAAAATGGTTGGATTGATGAAAATGATGCAATATTTAACAAGCTAAGAGTTTGGCAAAAAGATGGGGTAAATGATAAACTAATAGCTTTAGGTGAGGTTGGTATTGGAGCTATTTATTTAGGCGATACGAAAACACCATTTAGTTTAAAGTCAGAATCGAATGCTACTTTGGGTCAAATGAGAAGTAGTAGTGTAGTCTTATTTGAAGATGGAAGAGCTGGTGCTATTTCCCATATTGATTTTGCTGTAGATAAAAAAACAAGTGAAAATTTAGAAGAATTAGAAAGTGCAAGCAAAAAAATATCTGCACTAAATCTGAAAGATACATATGCAAGTTCTGGTGAGAATAAGGGTGAAAGTATGTTGCAAAGATTACAAGCAAGACTTTCAGCATTACAGTCTGAACTATCGACGGCAAAAGATGATGAAAAAGGCTCAATTAGAGCAAATATTACAGCAGTACAATCACAAATGATGATGCTACTAGATAGTTGAAAAAGAGCAGGCTAATATCCTTGTAAAAACGAAGTTTTAATATCTCTATAAGATAACTTTAACTAATATGTTCTTATACTAATGAAAAGGTAAAAGAGAAATGAAAGTTGAAGTATCACGGAGAAAATTTCTTCAAGGGTCTGTCGCTTTAAGTGTTTTAGGTGGAAGTTTAGCAACTGTACCTACTCTTTTTGCAAAAGAAAAAAAAGCTCCTCTTTCAAAGAAAACTATAGCCACACTCTGTGAAATGTGTGTTAATAAATGTGCCGCATTTGCAGAAGTTGAAAATGGTATTGTAAAAAGACTCAGTCCAAATCCTTTATTTCCAAAATCAAAAAATATGTTGTGTGCAAGAGGTGATGCAGGTATTCATGCCTTATATGATCCAGATAGACTAAAGTACCCAATGATAAGAATCGGTAAAAAAGGCTCTGGAGAGTTTAAGCGAGTAACATGGGATGAAGCATATGAGGCTATTTTGCATGGAACGGATAAGTTCCAAGGTTTACAACAAATAATTGATGAAGAAAAAAATAATCGTTCTACTATAGGTTTTTGTGCCGGTGAAGGAATGGGTGAACACACATATAAAAATTTTGTGGGTGGTCTTTTGGGTTCTAAGAATTTTGTTAACCACTCTTCTATTTGTTTACAAACGACTATTGCAGGTTATACACTTACTTTAGGAGCATATGGAAAAGCTGACTTAGAGAATGCAAACTATGTAATCATGGCAGGTGCAAACAGAGCGGAAGCTATACTTACTCCCGATACTATGGATATGTTTAAGCGAACACGTGGAAGAGGCTTACAGCTGATAGTTCTTGACCCTCGTTATACAAATACAGCAATTCATGCAGATAAATGGTTAGGGATAAAAGTAGGAACAGATTTAGCCTTTGTTTTAGCGCTTACTTATGTAGTACTCAAAGAAGTACTTTACAATAAAGAATTTGTTAGTAAAAATGTTAATGATTTTGAACAATATAAAGAACATATTTTAAGTAATAATTACACTCCAGAGTGGGCAGAAAAAATTACAGGGATTGATGCTCATGCTATTACTAAAATTGCTAGAGATTTTATGGCTCACGCGCCTAGGGCTATATATTATCAAGGACGACGTACTGCATGGAGTAAGCAAGACTTTCAACTTCGTCGTGCGCAAGCTATATTTACGGCACTTGGTGGTGGGATAGATGTAAAGGGTGGTATAGTTTTTGGAAAAAAACTCTCATTAGGTTCTCATTATATTGAAAAACCAGTTTATTCTACGAATAAGGGAAGAGTTGATACCAAAGAAGCGAGCTTTGTAAGTGTAAATGGAACTTGGATAGGTTTTAGAAATACCATTATTGAAGGCAGAGCAGAAAATGCTGTGCGAGCTTTTTTCTCGTATAAGCAAAACCCTATGCAAAGTGTTCCAAATACGAACAAGACTAAAAAAATGCTTGAGATGATGGATCTTGTTGTTACAATAGATACGATGCCAAGTGATACCGTAATGATGTCTGATGTTATTTTACCAGAGTGTACTTATTTTGAGAGAGAAGATCCTGTTAAATCTTTTGGAGGAACGCAACCAGCTATTGTTTTAAGAAACAAAGTAATCGAACCTATGTATGACACAAAACCTGTATTTGATATTATGAAAGGTTTAGCTAAAAAACTTTCGCGTCCAATGTTTGAATTAGCTGTAAAGCACGATAAATATATACAAGAAAAGATAGAAGATAGTGATATAGAAGATGTGTATGAAGATGATGCATATGATTTCAATATAGTGTATGAACATACACAAGAAGAAATAAATAAAGAGATCATAGAAGATCAATATGGTGAAGAAGCTTATAAAATATTGAAAGAAAAAGGTGTTTTTTATCCTAATATGGACAAGTATTTCAAAAAGATATCTGAAAACGAATACCAATATTATCCAGAAGATAAAAAATACTATACAACTCCAGGTGGTGAAAAACTTGATTCACAAGATACATGTATAGATGAAAAAGCGATGGCTGCACTGAAAAAGAATCTTGGTACTGCATCTGGAAAGGTAAATTGTTTTTTAGAATCGATGCAAAGAAGAGGAGTTGATCCTATGCCTATGTGGCGACCTGAGCTTTATGGTGAAGCACCAGAGGGTAAATTTAAATTCATTACTGGTAGAGATGCAAAACATACACAAAACTCTACTACGAATAACATTATGCTTTTAGATGTTATGCGAGAAAATTACTTGTGGATCAATAAAGATCAAGCTACTTCAAGAGGTATAAATCATGGAGATTGGGTAGAAGTTAAGAGCTCTATTGGTGCTGTGAAAATAAAAGCATATCCAACTATCAAGATAATTCCAGATGTAGTATTTTATGTACATGGATTTGGTTCAGAGTCAACAGGTTTAACTTTTGGTCATCGTAATGGTGCGAGTGATAACTTAATTATAGAAGATACGGTTGAAACTGTATTTGGTAGTGCAGCGATGCATGAAACTATTGTAGAAGTGAGAAAGGTTTAGTTATGAATTATGCAATGGCATTAGATTATCAAAGTTGTATAGATTGTAAAGCATGTGAAGTAGCATGTAAAGAAGAAAACGGTGTTCAACTCGGTGCAGATAAACAAAGAATCTGGGTTACTCAGATTGAAAAAAGTATTTTTGGACAACCTTATATAGCCCTACATCCAGCACAGTGTAACCATTGTTTAGATGCTCCTTGTGTTGACGTTTGTCCTACAGGGGCGAGCTATTTCGCTGATGGTGGGATAGTTATGACAGATAAAGATTCTTGTATTCTTTGTAAAGGTTGTATGGAAGCCTGTCCTTATGACGCACGTTTTGTGGATGATACTCATGTTGCGGTAGATAAATGTAATTTTTGTTATGACACAAGACTCTCCAATGGTGAGATGACTACTGCATGTCAAGCAACATGCCCTACAAAAGTAAGACTGTTAGGAGATTTAGATGATGAAGAAGGTGAACTCGTTCGGATGCTTAATGAGAGGAAGTTTTATGTTTTAAAAGAAGAAGATAATACTGTTCCTAAATTGTTTTATCTCCTACCTGAACATGATGATTACTTTGCAATGAATTCAGTGGATCCAAATACAAATATATATACTTGGGAAACATTTAAACCCAAGATAGAAGCAGCAAAAGCAAAAAGGAAACCACAGTGGCAAAAACCAAAGTCTTAGGTCTCCATGTAAACAAAGTGAAACTTTGGACACTCTTAAGTGACAAAGTGATGTTGATTGCGTATGCATTTTTAATTCTTGCTGGTATCGGGATTGTAGATATGGTCTACGAGCGTTACTTTCTTTTATCTGCGAATGCTTTTGATGCAGGTTTAAATCCAGGAAGTAGAGAAGTTGCTGCTGCTATGAAGGAAGCTGTTTTTGGTCATGGAGGTGAAGTTAAGAGAGAAGCCCCTTGGTCTTTATATATTGTAAATTATATGTATATGATTTATGTTGGATCTGGGATTATATTTTTAGTAGCAATGGCTGAACTTTTTGAGCTAGAAATTATTAAAAAACCTGCTGCTGGGTTTTTAACACTTGGTTTAGCTATGGTTATCGCAGGGCTTTTTACAATCATGATGGACTTAAATATTCTCAATGTGTATTGGATGCTACTTTCACCACAGTTTCATTCTGGTATGTGGTTAATGATGCCACTGTATACGGTGTATATACCCTTGGTTATGTTAGAGATTTATTTAATTCTAAATCATCAAGCCCAGTGGATTAAAAAAGTGGCATTTATGATTGTAGTGGTGGGTGTATTAGTTGAGTTCGTTGAGTTTTATGTACAAGCAAAATTATTTGAGATGAATTCAGCAAGACATTTATGGACTACATATCCCATACTTCCTTTGTATTTTATGGTTTCATCTTTTGCGGCGTCTCTAGCAATTATGGGTATATATACTCATCTGATTTGTAAGAGTTCGACATTAGGGTATGTTTTAGAAAGAGCTGCATTATATTTTGTGATGGCACTTGGAGTATATGAGGCAGTTGCGTATCTTTTTATAGATAAAAAGTGGGCAGAAATTATTCTTTTTGGAGCTTTTAAATATTATTTTTATCTCTATATTATACTTGCTGTTATTATCCCTTTTGGATTACTATTTAAAAATTATCTCAATAAAAGCTTGAAGCTAGTTGCGGCTATATCTATCATTTTAGGGACATTTTTAGGAAAAATTATTTTTATATATGGCGGGAATGCATATCCTATGAACAATAGATTTGGTATAGGTTTTGAAAAATATTATGAATACGAAGAAGCCAAAGAAATCATATTTTTTATGCCACCATGGAGTGAGATAGCAATTGTTGTAGGCTCGGTAGGAGTTATATTATTTATATTTAGAATAGCGGATTTATATTTATCTGTTTCTATTGTAGAAGACTAACTTTATAGATTCATCTTGTATGATTTAAAGCAAAATTAGATAAAATAAGAGCAATATAATACATTTTTCACAAGGAAATCTATGTTCGAAGTAGTTATCGGTCTTGAAGTTCACGTTCAACTAAACACAACAACAAAACTTTTTTGCTCGTGTCCAACGAGTTTTAATCACAAACAAAATACAAATACTTGTCCAACTTGTTTAGCACTCCCTGGCGCTCTTCCTGTTCTTAATAAAGAAGTAGTACATAAGTCTATTATGCTTGGAACGGCAATAGACGCGACTATAAATAGAACTTCTATATTTGATAGAAAGTCTTACTTCTATCCAGATTCTCCATCGGCATACCAAATTACACAGCTTTATACACCTATTGTGGAAAATGGCACGTTAGAGATAGATTTAGAAGATGGTAGTAAAAAAACTATTCGTGTAAATCGTGCACATATTGAAGCAGATGCAGGTAAAAATATTCACGATGGAGATATCTCTAAAGTGGATTTAAATCGTGCAGGAACTCCACTTTTAGAGATTGTTTCTGAACCAGATTTAAGTAATGGGGATGAAGTTGTTGCTTATCTTAAAAAACTTCACTCGATCATCCGTTACTTAGATATTGGTGATGCAAATATGCAAGAAGGGTCATTTCGTGTTGATGTAAATGTTTCGATTCGTCCAAAAGGCGATAAAAAACTCTACACTCGGGTTGAAGTGAAAAATATCAATTCATTTAAGTTCATTCAAAAAGCAATAGAAGTTGAAGTTGCACGTCAAAGTGAAGCTTGGGAAGATGGTGTGTATGAGCAAGAAATAGCGCAAGAAACTAGGCTTTATGACCAAGAAAAAAATGAAACTCGTTCTATGCGTGGTAAAGAAGAAGCTGCGGATTATCGTTATTTTCCAGAACCTGACTTACTTAAGTGTGTTGTGACAGATGAGATGATGGAAAAATATAGTAAAATTCCTGAATTACCAGAAGAGAAGAAAGCTAGATTTATAAAAGAATACTCTATGAACGAATATAATGCTGGTGTTGTTACAGCTTCAGTTGAGATGGCACACTTTTTTGAAACTATGATGAGTGAAGATGGTGTAGCTGCAAAAACTGCATTAACATGGTTAACTGTTGAACTTCCAAGTCGCCTCAAAGGTGAACTAAACATTACTAATTCACCAGTAGACGCAAAGAAACTTGGCTTTTTAGTCAAAAGAATAGGCGATCAAACTATTAGTGGTAAAGCTGCTAAAGATGTTCTTGACTACTTGATGGAGAATGATACTGATATTGATAGTGCTATTGATACACTTGGTTTAAAACAAGTAACAGATACTGGAGCAATTGAAGCTATATGTGATGAAATTATTGCGAACAATCCTGAAAAAGTAGAACAACTCAAAGGTGGGAAAGATAAATTATTTGGCTTTTTTGTTGGTCAAGTTATGAAAGCTTCTAAAGGTAGTGCAAATCCTCAAGCAGTGAATGAAATTTTAAAAGCAAAACTTGGATAGATAAGTATGATTAAGAGTTTGATAGTAGATTTTGCATATTATTTAGATACATCAAGCTCTTATAAAAAAACAAAACATTTTTTCTATAACCTCTTAGAAAATACTGACTATAAATATAAAAAATACTTTGATATTTTTATGATAATACTTATTTTTGTAAGTGTTGCCATCCTTATTCGTGAAGTTAAATCTCATGTGAATGATTCCCTCTTATTTTTTAATAATTTCATTATCTCTTTTATCTTTTTTGTTGAATACATGCTAAGACTTTGGATGGTTAGTAGTGTAAGAAAAACTATTATTGAACAACATGAACACGACATAATGATAGGAAATAAGTTCAGAATTTTTAAAGCACTTAAAAAAGTATTTCTAGAAAAAATTAGGTATATGCTATCTTTTACAGCATTGATTGATTTATTCGCAATATTGCCATTTTTTCATCAATTAAGATTACTACGTATATTCATACTCTTTCGTGTATTTAAACTTTTTAGATATGCGAAAAGTATTCAAACCTTTACTTCTGTACTAACTGCAAAAAAATTTGAATTTCTTACGCTATTAATCTTTTCTTCTATTATTGTTTTTGTTTCGTCTGTTGTTATATATATAATGGAAGGCAATAATCCAGAAGCGTCTATTGTTACTCTCTTTGATGCAGTGTATTGGTCTATTGTGACAATATCAACTGTCGGATATGGAGATATTAGTCCAGTTTCAGATGAAGGACGTGTTGTTGCGATGTTTGTCATTGTAGCTGGAATAGGTGTGTATTCTTTTACCACATCGCTTATCGTAACTTCGTTTACAGAAAAACTAGATGAGATTAAAGATGTTAAACTCATTGATGATATATCAAAAATAAAAGAATTTTATCTCATTTGTGGATATGAAAATATATCTAAAGAAGTGGCTAAGAAGTTAAGTAACAAAAATAAAATTATAATTTTAGAACAAGATCCATCCAAAGTTGCAAGAGCAAAAAAAGATGGTTTTATTGCTCTTAACTATGCTCCTGGGTCTATAGAAAGTTATAAAAAACTCCGAATAAATTTACAAACACAAGTTAAAGCAATCCTTTGTTTGAGTCATAGTGACGTTGAAAATGTGTATACAGCATTAACAGTACGCTCTTTTAATAAGGAAGTTTTTTTACTTTCCATACTTAAAAATAAAATAAATAGATCAAAGTTGAATTTTGCAGGTGTTAATGAAATTTTTTATGAAAAAGAACTTGTTGGAGTTATTGCTAAAGAGTTTGTCGGTCAACCTGTTGCCTTTGAAGCGATTCACGCACTTAGATCAAATTATCATGGAATAAATGTACAAGAACTATGTATTGATAATAGGATATTAGAATCATTTGCTAAAGTAAATGAGTTGAAAAATACTAAATATAGAATAATACTTCTAGGGATTTACAAAAATTCAAAAAAACGCTTTTTCTTTAACCCTATTGATGATACCTTACTTGAGTTAGGAGATTATCTTGTTCTCATTGGTAATTCTATATTTTTACAAGAGTTTGATATTTATCTTCATAGAAAGGTTTCCAAATGAAAGAAAATACAGCTTTAATATTTGGACGGAATGAGTATACATTTGAAATAGAAAAAAATATCGCTAGTGAGTATAAAAGTATATATACATTTACTTTGGCTGAAGATGGTGATGATAGTTTTGATTTAAGTGATAATTGGGATGATTTACGTAAAAAAGTAGATATACACGATTGTACAGCATTTTGTATTTTAGAAAATATCGCAGAAAATATTTTTTTAACAATTTCATTAAGAGATACATTTAAGGATTTGACTATTATCGCTTTATCTAACGATATTGAAAGTACAGATAAGCTCATGCTTGCTGGAGCAACAAGGGTTCTTCCCTCCATTGAGACTACGGCTAATGTCATTGTTGAAATGCTTGAAAAACCCATAGTTACAGAAGTCTTACATAATATTCTTTATGAAAAAAGTGATTTAAAAATTGCACAGATTAAGATAGAAGATGATAGTTTCTTTGATGGGAAATATCCAACGGATATAGAGTGGAGTAGGGATCATGGGATTATCGTTATCTCTGTTGTTCACGAAGATAATTCACGTGAGTTTATATACTCATCCAAAGCACAGCATCATATTGTACAAAGTGGGGATATATTTGTAGTAGTTGGATATGATACAGATATAAAAGAGTTTCAAAGACTAATAGGAAGTAAATGTGAAAACTAAAATAGGTGTAATTGGGGCTGGTAAATGGGGAATGGCATTAGCATATGCTCTAAGTGAAAAGAATGATGTAGTAATCAGTTCACGACGCCCAAGAGATCTTGATAATTTTGTTCCAATGCAAGAAGCTTTAAAGTGTGAATACCTTGTTATAACTGTTCCTGCGCAGCAAATCGCATTTTGGCTAGAAGATAATTTTACTTTTACAAATCAAAAGATCTTAGTTGCATCAAAAGGTATAGAAGCATCAAGCGGAAAATTTTTAAATGAGATTTATGAGAAACACGTTCCAAATGAAAATATCTCCTTTCTTTCAGGTCCATCATTTGCGGCAGAAGTAATTAAATCTTTACCAACTGCTTTAGTAGTTAATGGGTACAATGAAGAAGTAAGTGAAAAATTTGCATCTTTTTTCCCATCTTTCATTAAAGCATATACTTCTACTGATGTAATGGGTGCTGAAGTTGCTGGGGCATATAAAAATGTTATTGCTATTGCTGCAGGAATTTGTGAGGGTTTAGGTCTTGGAAAAAATGCAGCAGCAGCACTTATCTCTCGTGGTTTGGTTGAGATGTTACGTTTTGGAAAAGAGTATGGAGCTAAAGAAGAAAGCTTTATAGGATTGAGTGGTGCAGGGGACTTATTTTTAACTGCATCATCAAGTATGTCAAGAAATTTTCGCGTAGGTTTAGGTCTTGCCAAAGGTAAATCTCAAGAGGAGATTCTTGAAGAACTCGGTGAAGTAGCTGAGGGAATCGGTACTACTTATGCACTTCATGAGATTTCAAAACAAAAAGATTTGTATCTGCCAATTGCAAGAGAAGTGTATGCCACTTTAGAAGGGAAAGACCCTCTAGAATCTTTGAGAGATTTACTCTCTCAGTGACTTTAGTAAACTTCTTTTCTATGAGCAATTCTAATAACTGCTATAACTAGTAAGTTATTTTCTATGAGGTAAATGATTCTGTAATTACCAGCTCTTTTTCTAAATTTCCCTTTATGTTTTCCATTAAGCTGTTTATCGTTTGTAAAATTCCCCTTTTGCAAATCTAATATTTTAGTTGAAAGTAGTTCTTGTATTTCTTTATTTAATTTTAGGAACTCTTTTTGTGCATCTTTATCAAATGCTACTTTATACATCTATACCAGCTTTTTTAAAAACATCTTCCATAGATACAAGTGTAGACTTTCCACTTTTGAGGTTATCTATTCTTTTGTCTGCTACCATCTCATCTAGTGTATCAAAATACATATCAATAGCTTTTTCAACGAGACTAGTTCTCGTTTTATCTAATTCTTGAGCATATTCATCTAAAGATTGGACAACGTCTTTTTCAAGTCTTATATTTATTGCTTGTTTCATAATATAGCCTTTTTAATTGTATATACAATTGTAGTGCAATTTCAATTATTTTGTCAAGTGGTTGTGAAAATGAGTTTTTATAAAGTAAAGTTTATGTAGAATGAGTTTTCTTGAACTAAAGGTACTATATGACAATTAAAGAAGCAATATTAACAAGTTTAGATGATATACAAAATTTAGCGACACATAATGATGTATATAACCATATAGTTGAAAATAGGTATTACAGTTTCGATAAAGGAAAAACACCAGAAGCTACGATTTCTGCACAGCTTGGAAGTTTCATTAGAAATGATGATTCAAGGATTAGGAGAGTGAAGGGTACTGGAAATTATTATTTGTATTATTTATCAAAATATGAACAAAGTATTAGTAACTTAATCGACACTTCGAGTGAAGTAGTTAAAGAAGAAAAAAAAGTTAAAAAGACGTATTATGAAAGAGATTTACATAAATTATTAAGCAGCTATTTAAAGAATAAAAATGTATATTCAAAAACTATATTACATGAAGAGTCTAAAAATACTAAGGATGAACATCAGAAATGGATACATCCAGATATGATAGGGATTGAGTTTTTACATTTAACATCCAAGGTTAATAATGCTTTTATGAAAATTTTAAATAAGGCTGATACATTTAAAATAACATCATATGAAATTAAAAGAGAGATAAATACAGATTATGAATTGAAAAAATATTATTTTCAAGCTGTATCAAATTCTAGTTGGGCTAATTATGGTTATTTAGCTGCACATGAAATAAGTAACAGCTTAAAAGATGAAATGGAAAGATTAAATCAATCTTTTGGTATTGGTATTATAGAACTTAAATCCAACCCATATGAAAGTAAAATATTATTTCAATCAAAATTTAAAGAATTAGATTTTAAAACTATAGACAAACTTTGTAGAGTTAATAAAAAATATGAGAGTTTTATAGAGCTTACTGAAAAAACATTATCTGCAAGTGAACGATATTATACATCTGCAGAAAATGAATTAGAAAATTTTTGTGATGATTATTTTAGAAATGATTCTGAAATTGAAGAATATTGTAAGATGAAAAATATTTCTATAGACTAAATGATAAGTTTAAAATGAAGAGAGAATAGTTTGCATAAGTATAAAGATAAATTTAAACAGATAGCATTAGCGATACTGATAGGTTTGATAGTATTTGCAGTTGCCTTAAGTATATTTACTTCACCACAATCTATACTTTTGGGTCTTATAGCCTTTTTAGTAACTCTTTGGACAAATGAAGTACTTCCTTTAGGTGTTGTTTCACTGCTTCCTATTTTACTATTTCCATCTTTTGATATTTTAACAACTAAGGCTACGACAGTAAATTATTCACATCCTATTATATATCTATTTTTAGGTGGATTTTTACTGGCTATTGCGGTTGAAAAAACAAATCTTCATAGGTATATAGCAGATAAAATTTTAGGACTTTTCCCAAATACTCCAAGGGGAATGATATTTTCTTTAACTCTTTCAGCTGGATTATTGAGTTCAATACTTTCAAATACTACTACTACACTTTTACTTATCTCAATTGCATTGTTTATTACAGATGATATTAAACTAAAAATGCGTTTTGCACTTGCTATTGCATATGGTGCAAATGTTGGTGGGATTATGACACCAATTGGTACACCTCCAAACTTGATTTTATTTGGAATAATGAGTGATAAAGGTATGGAAATGATTCCATTCTTTCAATGGATTTGGATGGTGTTTCCTTTAGTTATTGTAATGTTTATAGTGGTAAGTTTAGTACTTAGTTATGGGGTTCCAAATGTAGCTATTCATAGAGAAAAGAAGAAAATTCTTTTAGATACTAATCAGAAGAAAGTTTTGATGGTTATGGGTGGTTTGATAGCATTACTTCTTATAAATGCACCTATGAAGCCTTTTTGGGCAGGATTAGGGTTGAGTGAGGCTGGGATACTTTTAGGAGTAGGTTTGATGATGTTTGCTCCTCCGTTTAATATATTAGAGTGGAAGGAAGATGCACATAAGGTTCCTTATCAGATTATGTTCTTATTTGGAGCTGGATTTTCGATTGCAAAAGCATTTGGTGCAACAGGACTAGCTGATGCAGTTGCTGCATACCTTTTGGTTATGACAGATTTACCGCCAATACTTTTACTTTTAGCAGTAGCTTCACTTATTACGTTTACAACTGAGATTACATCAAATACAGCTTTGATATCTATAATGCTCCCTGTAATTTATGCAGTATCAGAGCAAGCAGGGATAAATACGACACTTTTTATGATGGTAGCAACAGTATGTGCGAGCTATGCATTTATGCTTCCAATAGCAACAGCCCCAAATGCTATCGCAATGAGTAGTGGAGCTGTACATGTTACAAATATGATTCGTTATGGGGTTATTCTAAATCTTGCTGGAATCTTTTTCATAGTCTTAATAGCTGAGTTTTTTTGGAAGACTATTCTTTAGGTTCTTCTTTCTTAGATTGTAGTTCTTTATACTTTCTATAGAAGTCCTTTACAATTAAGAATCCACAAAAGAACCACAATATATCGAGTATAAAGTTGTTGTTAAGTCCGTAATTATAAAGGAAAATGTAGCCTACAAAGTAAGGCCATTTTATAAAATAAAAAAATAAAATCCCACTTCCATATAGTTCTTTCAATACTCTTTTCATCTAGCAATTATGCTACACTTCCACTAAAAAAGGTATTAAGATGATTGTACATATCGTTATGTTTAAATTTAAAGAAGAAGATAAAAACAACAATATACTAAAAGTTGAAAAAGCACTTAATAATTTAGTTCAAAAAATTGATGAGCTTAAGTCCATCGAAGTTGGGGTAGATTTCAATCAGTCTGAGAGAGCATTTGATTTATCTCTTTATAGTACGTTTAATTCTAAAGAAGATTTAAAAACATACGCAGTCCACCCAACACACCTTGAAGTTGTTGCCTTGATTAAAAGTGTGACAATGGAATCTAAAGTAGTTGATTACAGTATATAAAGATGTTCTTAGATATAGAGTTATTTAAACTCTATATCTTCATACCTATCATATAACCAAACCGCTACTGCATGTGCTTCCTTTGGGCTAATCTGACCTTTCATTGAAGGCATTGTCCCGAATTTTTCTAGGGCACCGGCATGGCACATACTGAAATCTAGATTTGGATGCATGATGTAATCCTTAACAAAAAGAATAAATAAATGACGGTCTACATCATCTTCTTCATCTTTAGTTTTGATGTTTTCTTTGAGTCTACTTGAGACTTCTACCATAGGAGGAGCTTTCATTTTTGAAAGGTTTGCCATAACATCTTTGACACTCATTATCTCTACATGACATGTTTTGCAGTTTTTTTTATATACATTGTAACCCTCGTTTGCAAAGAGAGTTACAGAAAAAAGTAGAGTACTCAGTAACAGTTTGTTCATTGATATCCTTTTGTGACGTATTAAGAATCCAAAAAAAAGACTTAAAACATCATGTTAATTGGCAAAGTGTACTATATTAGTATTAAGAATTTGTTAATATAAATAATTGAAATATAGGAGTATGTATGAGTGAGCCAAGTTTAGAAACAATTAGTGATTATAATAATTTAGATAGTGAAAAGAAGAGAACAATAATAGCGATTATTTTTTCAATAATAATTATGGGTGTTATATATGCAATCATTGCAAATATATACGGTACGGTAGATGATGCGATTCCAGTCGAAGAAACAGTGAAAACTATGCCTATACGATAATAAACTGTATAAATCATGATAAAATACGAAAATTAATTTAAGGTAATACCATGTTGATGACAATAGTATCTGTATACACTCTTTACGTCTTAATCTCTATCTATACAAGTGTAATGCAAATTGGATATATAAATACAGCCAAAAGAAAAAAAGCAATTTTACTTGATGCTGAAAAATTTGTTACTGCTGGAAATTATGCTGTCGCAAAAGAAAAATTAACTATGGTTAGTACATTTTTTGAATATATAGTGTTTGTAGCTTGGATGGGTTTTGGTATTTCTTTACTACAGCAAAATATATTTTTAGAAAATGATGCGTTGCAGAATATTGCGATAGTTATGAGTTTTCTTGTAATCGGCTCTGTTATATCTTTACCATTTGGATATTATGAGAAATTTGTTTTAGATGAAGCGTTCGGTTTTAATAAATCGTCACTTGGACTTTGGATTAAAGATACTGTAATCTCATTTGCGATGACATTGTTCTTTGGTTCTTTGGTTGTTTGGGGAATTTATACAATTATATTAAACTTTGATCTTTGGTGGTTGTGGAGTTTTGTATTTATATTTGCAGTTGTTATTCTTATAAATATGCTATATCCAGCTTTTCGTGCGATGTTTTTTGATAAACTGACTCCACTTGAAAATGAAGAACTTGATGGTGAAATTAAATCACTTATGGATAAAACGGGTTTTGTAAGTTCGGGTGTTTTTATAAGTGATGCTTCTAAGCGTGATGCAAGATTAAATGCTTATTTTGGTGGATTTGGAAAAGCGAAACGTGTAGTTTTATTTGACACTCTCATAGAAAAACTTACAACAAGAGAATTACTTGCAGTACTTGGACATGAACTAGGACATTTTGCACATGGTGACATTTATAAAAATATCGCTTTAGTTGGATCCATGCTTTTAGTAATGTTTGCAATTTTTGGAAATTTACCAGAGTCTCTTTACTTGGAACTTGGTATGAATGAATCTCCAGCTTTAGTGATGATTTTATTACTTCTTTTTATGCCTGTTTTAGGATTTTTAATGATGCCTATTATGGGGATAGTAAGTCGACATAATGAATATGAAGCAGATAAAATGGGAAGTGAGTTAGGTGGACAAGGTGGAGCAATTGAACTTGCAAATGCACTTCAAAAGCTTGTAACCGAAAACAAAAGTTTTCCATTATCACATCCATTATATATATTTTTCCATTACACACATCCTCCTGTTATTGAGAGACTGAAGGCTCTAGGCATGGATGTTGGTGAAGTAGAAAGTTCATTAGAGGGATCATGGAATCAAGATATATAGTTAAGAATGTATTAAAGGCTATAACAGAGTCTTTAATACACAAGATACCCAGAGCTTCAAGAGAAGCGCAACTTCTTCTTATGGCTCATTTAAATGTAGATGAGTTATGGCTAATTACAAATCAAAACACTGACGTTACAAATACAGAGCGTTTGTTCAAATGGGTAGACAGACGTGCTAAAAATGAACCTTTTGAATATATTGTAAATGAAGTGAGTTTTTACTCCCAAGAATTTTATATAGCAGAGGGTGCTTTAATCCCTCGTCCTGAAACAGAAATTTTAATAGATGAAGTTATAAAATATGTTGAAAATCCTCAAGATGGGCTGCAGTTTGTAGAAGTTGGAGTGGGAAGTGGCATAATTTCTATTATGCTTGCAAAGAAATTTCCAAATGCTAAGTTTATTGCAGTTGATATATCTCAAGATGCTCTTAATATAGCAAAAATAAATATTGAAAAATTTGGATTTGAAAAAAGAATTGAATTACGATTAGGCTCATTACTAGATGTAGTGGATGAGAAGATAGATTATCTAGTTTCAAACCCTCCTTATATAGAAGATGGAGTATCACTAGAGTCTAATTTAGACTATGAACCACAAAATGCACTTTTTGGTGGTAAAGTGGGCGATGAAATAATTAAGGCGCTTCTTGATGAAGCCTTAAAAAGAGATATTAAGTTTTTTTCTTGTGAGATGGGTTATGACCAAAATGGTAAAATTACATCATATTTAAAAGATACAAAAATTGAACATTTAGACTTTTACAAAGACTTAGCGGACTTTGATAGAGGCTTTACACTAAGGTTATAAAACTTGAGCAAAAGAATATATATAGATTTTAGTTACTTAATCATTTTAGCAGCGAGTTTTGGTGGTGTTATAGTTCTCGGTGCTTTTGTTGCTCCTGTGATTTTTCACACAGATAGAATTCTTACAGAAGTAATAATAAATAATTATAATGCTGGAATGATCATGGGTGAAATATTTCATAGGTTCTCTTATTGGGTATATGGATTAGCTACTTTTGTGGCTATCTTTGAAGCAGCTCAGTATAAAATGGGTAATAGAGATGCTATCGCCTTTGCTAGTGCGGCGATAGTGGTCTTTTCTTCATTAATGTTCTCTGGAGTTTATGCCCCAAAAATTTTAGAATTGCAAGCACTTGGTGAAGAAGCTACACAAAGTGATACTTTCCATAATATTCATATAGCAAGTGAGATAGATTTTAAAATTTTAGCAGTTGCTTTGATTGTACTTTTTGTAAGAAGGTTATTACTTTTAAGAATTCGTTAACTTCTGTTTATCTATTTCCAAATTTGTCATGCCACCATTGTTCTGGTGTAAAATAAGCCCTTTTTATTTTGTCTTCATCAAAACTATATTCATAGTTATTACAATAATCTAATACTATTTCATAGGCTTCATTAATTTTCATACTCATGTTAGTTGCTTTATCTGGATTATCCGTATGCATATCAGGATGCCATTTTTTCATAAGATTTTTATATTTGAGTTTGATTTCTTTTCGGGTAGATGTTTCACGAAGGCCAAGAAGAGTTTTGGCCTTTATGAGCTGTTCAAAGGAGTACAATGGTTTTTAGTCTTGTTGTTGTCTCATATATGCTGGAATATCCAGGTAGTCGCTATCATAGTCTCCACCAACAACAAGTCTTGGACGCACAACTGCTCTTGGTACAGGTTTAGCATCGCCAACATACTCGGTATCGTTTGTTAGTTCTTTTTCAAAACCTGTTGCAACGATAGTGATTTTTACATATTCTTCTGAAAGTGATTCATCAGTAGAAGTACCAAAGATAACAGAAGCATCTTCATGTGCACTTTCATTTACAACTTCCATTGCTTCACTCATCTCAAAGATAGGAAAGTTAGGATTAACGCTAAAGTGAACAAGAACACCCATTGCACCATTAATTGACATGTTGTCAAGTAATGGAGACTCAATAGCTGCTTTGATAGCTTCATATGCTGCATTATCACCTTCATATTCACCAACACCCATAAGTGCCATACCTCTGTGACTCATTACGGTTTGTAAATCGGCGAAGTCAAGATTGATATCTTGTTCTCCACTTGAAAGGATAACGCCAGATGTACCACTTACCGCTTGAGCAAGTACCCCATCAACAATTTTAAAAGCTGATTTGAGACCAAGCTTTTTATCAATCACTGAAAGAAGTTTGTCATTTGGAATAACAACAATAGAGTCACTTTCTTTTTTAAGTTCTTCGAGACCATCTTCTGCAAGCTTAAGTCTTTTCTTTCCTTCAAATTTGAAAGGTTTAGTAACTACAGAAATTGTTAGTGCACCAACTTCTTTAGCAATCTGAGCTACAACAGGTGCAGCACCAGTGCCAGTTCCACCACCAAGACCAGCAGATATAAATACTATATCAGCACCGTCAAGTGCAGTTCTTATGTCTTCATAGTTTTCTAATGCAGATTCTTTACCAATGTTTGGCTTCATACCTGCGCCAAGACCCTTCGTAAGCTTTGAACCTATCTGAATCTTAGACGCTGCATTATTCTCTGAAAGAACTTGTGCATCTGTGTTTATAAGTAACATTTCAATGCCAGTCACGCCCTCTTTGAGCATGTGACTAATCATGTTTCCACCACCACCGCCAACACCAACTGCGATGATTCTAGCGCCACTAATATTACTTGCCTCTTCTACTAAAAATGGTTCCATAATCTTACTCTCCTTTAAAATAACTGGGTAGCCCAGTTCCAAAATTTACTGAAAGCTCCAGCTTCATCACTTTTCTTCTCTTTTTGTGATGGTAGAGTAACCATTGTATCTGCTTTTACTTTATCTTCTTGTACTGGTGGTACAATCGGTATTTCCGGATCATTCTTTAGGTTAACTTCCATATCTGATGAAGGAATTTCATTAGAATGACGTACTTTTTTGTTTACATCGATTTCATAGGGCGTATATGATGATGCGCTATACAGAACAAGTCCAATGGCACTAGAATATTCTGCCCCGCGAAGGTTATCAAAGAGTCCATCAAGTTCAAGGGGTTTTGCTATACGTACTGGCATAGAACCAAAGGTTGCAACTGCTAAATCACGTATACCTTCCATTTTAGAAAAACCACCAGTTAATATAACACCTGCACCCATTTGCTCTTTAAGTCCACTGTTTTCAATAAACTGTGCGAGAATCATAAGTGTTTCTTCAACTCTAGCAAAAATAACATTATGAACAACTTCTAAAGATACTTCATGTGTATTTGTTTCATCCCCAATGATAGGAAGTTCAATTAAATCGTTTGTTGGTGTTAGTAATGAGCCATAGTTTAACTTCACTGTGTCAGCTACATTTAAAGGAGTATGTAGTGCCATTGATAAGTCACTTGTTACATGGTTAGAACCTACACCTAAAAAATCATTATACTTAATGGAGTTTCCAATGTGGATTGTAATATTGCTCGTGTTTCCACCCATATCTATTACTGCTACACCGAGTTCTTTTTCATCTGAGTTAATTGTAGCTATTGATGAAGCATATCCATTAAGAATTACATTTTCAACTTCTACACCAGCTCCTCGAACAGCTTTTTTTAGGTTGTTGAGATTTGATTTTTGTGTTGTGATGATATGTGTTTCAACTTCAAGTCTAGAAGCATTCATTCCAAGTGGATCTTCTATAAAGTCTTGATCATCAACTTTAAAGTTAAAAGGCAGGGCATGAAGTACTTCATACTCATTAGGAATATTTGCATTGTAAAGAGATGTCTGCATAACACGTTCAATCTCTTTAAAGCTAATTTCTTTGTTTGGAATATTTACAATTCCATTTGAGTTTAAACTTTTTGTGTACGCACCAGAAATACTTACAGTTGCTTTTTTAATGTCACTACCTGCTACGCGTTTTGCATCAGCAACAGCAGTTTTTATAGATTTAGAAGCGAGTTCTATATTGGTAATACTACCTTTTTTTAAACCTTGTGCTTTTGTAGTTCCTGCACCAATAACTTGAATTGAATCATCTTCATTTATTTGTGCGATGATTGCACAAATTTTTGTTGATCCTATATCAATGGCTAAAATAGTTTTACTCAACTTATTGTCCTTGGATGAAAATCTCAGTTTTATATGTAGAATTAAGATTTTTAATTAATCCTGCATTAAATATAGAGCTTTTTATCTTAACTATAGAATCATCACTTATATTTGAATTATCAAGCAATTTTTGTTCCAAAATGTTGTATAAAATAACTTTTTCATTTTGCAAAGTTATAGAGCCTTTTTTTGAAGAACTATTAAAAAGTTGTACTAAAAATTCATTCCCTTCTTGAAGAGAAAGGGCAGTGATTTTAGATGTATCTTGATTTGTAATAAAATCAGTCTTTATACCTGTAAAAGAATCTTGCATATCTTTGGCTAGCTTAAAAAGTTTTTCTCTTTTTTGAGTTGTTATAAACAATGGTAATACAGATGCCTTTGCTTCTTCAAAACTTTTTGTTACTGATTGGTTTATTTTAATCAATTCAAATGTGAAGTATTCACCATCAACATTGAGAGGTTTCAAAAATGGTGAAACAATAGATAACCCTTCAATTTTCTCAATTGTTTCCTGGTTGAATGGATTGTTGCTTTTTGAAATAAGAGCAGTTTTTACTTCCACACCATCTGAAAGTTTTCTTTTTTTGTATGCTATATAGCCTCTTAAAGCCATATCTTTTGTTGCTTTAGCATTAAGTTCATCAAGAATTTTTGAATGTGCCACATCTTTACTTAGAATTTTACCATCTACATCTTTGAAATGATTTCTATTTTCAGCGTAATGTGAGTCTATTTTTTCTTGTGTATGTTCTTTTGTTATTCTTTCTTGTTTGATGTATTTTAGTTCATACGATACTTCAGTCATAAAATCTTGCTGTTTCATTTCCCAGAAAGGTTTTAATGCAGAATCTGATGTATCAACACTAAGGTTTGAATCATCAAGTACTTTATACTCAATTTTATCAGCAATATTCATTACTGTATTTATAATAGCAGCTTCGCCATCACTTTGTTTTACTGGAAGAAGTGCAAGAACTTTTTGAATTAAAAGTTGTTTTTTAACATCATCTTCGTATTCTTTCGTGTTTAGATTACTTCTTGAGAGTGTTTCTTTATAAATACTTTTGTTAAACTTCCCATCTTTGAAGAAAGCTTCTTGAGTCATTAGGTCTTTTAAAAGTTCTGTATCAGATACTGTTAAGTCATAAGATTCAGCAAGATTTAGAATAAGTGCTTGATTTGTAAGTTGATTGAGAGCTTGATCTTGTAGACCAAAACTTTTTGCTTTTTCTTCATCAAAGTTACCTTGAAAAACTTTGTTGTATTGTGAGTATAGTCTTGAGTATGATTTTTGAAGTTCGCCCATAGTTATTTCAATATTCCCAACCTTTGCAACTGCTCCAGCTTTATCTCCATAACTATACTGTCCCCAACCAACAAATCCAGCACCAACAAAAGCGATTGTTGATATCCAGATTGTGATAATGAGGTACTTTTTATGTCTTTGCATCCATGTAATCATATATAAAAAACCTTGTTTGTATTATTTTTGTTATTCTAGGTAAATTCTTATTAAATATGCATAAAATAGGGGTGTTTATTTCCCTTTTTTGATAAGATGCAAAAATTCCTGTCTATTGTTGTAGCCAACAACGGTTTCATAGCTTTTTAAACTTTTAAAATCAACAAAATGTATGACAGGTGAAAAAGGATTGTGAAATTCTTTTGGAAAGCTATCTTTATCTTTATTTAGGATGAGTGGAATATAATTTTTTTGGACTAAATCATTTACTGTTTTCTTAACTAAGACTCTTTGTTCGAACTTTCGGCACCAAGGACAATGGTTTGTAACTACAAAAAGTAGAATATCTTTTTTTGATTTTTTAGCTTTTTTTACAGCTACTTTATAAGAAGTTTCATATCCCATTTCTTGTGCAAAATTATCTCCGTGAATATTTACTTTTACAATAGCCTTATTTTCTTCTTTGTATTGATGTGAAAATTCATTTAATAGAATACTTAGTGAGTCGTCAAACATATCTTCTAAATCATCTTCGGGTGTGAGGATAAATGAAGATCTATTTATGTATGTAACTCCAACCGTTCTTGTATTAGGGTTAACTCTTCTAACCTCTTCACGAATAAGTAACTCAATTGTAATTACGAAATCTTTTTTTACAGACATAGCCTTGACTAGAATCATAAAAGATCTTCGATCATATCCTGTGTAATCTATATTTAGTTCTTTAAATGTTTCAGTTATTTCTTCATGAATCATTTTTTTATAAGTTGGAGGAATTACTTTAGTCATAATTTTTACAATTGGATAGACTTTTTTTATATCTGAAAGTGTATACATTGTACTTGCTTGACTTAGAGAACTTAAAAGAAAAAATATACTGAGAATGCTTAAGCGTAGTTTCATATTGTATTACCTTTATAGTGTATAATTGATTATATATTAAATATGGATAATCAATGAATAATTTAGAATTAAAAAATAGAGATTTAGACGTACTTTGGCACCCTTGTACACAAATGAAAGATCATGAAACTTTACCCCTTATCCCAATAAAGAAAGCACATGGTGTTTACTTAGAAGATTTTGAAGGTAATAGTTATATAGACGGTATCAGTTCTTGGTGGGTAAATATGTTTGGTCATACAAATAAATATATAAATGAAAAGATTAAAGAGCAGCTGGATACTTTAGAACATGTTATTTTAGCAGGTTTTACTCATGAGCCAGTTGTTCGACTCTCTGAGAGATTAGTAAAGTTAACACCAAGGGGTTTAGACAAATGTTTTTATTCTGATAATGGTTCAAGTGCTGTTGAAGTGGCATTAAAGATGAGTTATCATGCGCACCTTAATGATGGAGAAAAAAATAAGACGATCTTTGTCTCTTTAAAAAACTCTTATCATGGTGAAACGATAGGGGCTTTGAGTGTTGGTGATGTAGAACTTTATAAAGATACATATAAACCACTTTTACTAGAAACTTTACAAACGACAGTACCAAAAGATATGAGTCTTGAAGCAGCACAAATTGCAGCAGCTGACTTTGAAACTCTTTGTAAGCAAAGAGCAGATGATATAAGTGCAATTATTTTAGAACCTTTAATTCAAGCTGCTGGTTATATGCACATGTATCATGAAGAGTTCTTAGTTTTAGTTCGTGATATTTGTACAAAGTACAATGTACATCTTATTGCAGATGAAGTTATGACGGGTTTTGGTCGAACAGGTGAACTCTTCGCGTGTGAAATTGCAAACATCACTCCTGACTTTATCGTGCTTTCAAAAGGATTGACTGGTGGATACCTTCCACTTTCTGTTGTTTTAACATCAAATGAGATTTATGCAAAATTTTATTGTGACTACAATGAGCATAAAGCATTTTTACATTCTCACTCCTATACCGGAAATGCTCTTGCTTGTGCGGCTGCAAATGCTACTTTAGATATTTTTGAAAATGATAAAATTGTAGAAAAAAATAAAATCTTAGCTGCTAAAATGAATGATAGATTGCAAAAATTTAAAGACTTAGGGAATGTAGCCTCTATCAGGCAAAGAGGGATGGTTGCGGTAGTAGAACTTAAAGGCTATAAATCAGAAGATAGAATCGGTTTAAAAGTGTATCAATACGGGCTTTCTAAAGGAGTTTTACTTCGTCCTCTTGGACATGTGATTTATTTTATGCCACCGTATATTATGAATGATGAAGAGTTATCTACTATGATGGATACAGCTTATGAAGCTATACTTGGGCTATAATTTCTTGCATATCTTGCGCTAACATAACACCTTCTTTATGCCACAGTTTCGAGTCTTTGTTTTCATAGATGAGCATTGTAGGAACTTGGTTTATTCCATAAGCATATGCCAAGTCTTCTGATTGGGCACAATCAATTTCTATGATAGAGATATTGTTATTATTATCATCAAGCTCTTCTAGCTCAAACCCGAGCGCCATACATGCATCACAAAACTCTGAAGTAAATTTCAAAATTACAATGTTATTTTTAGCAAATTCTTTATCCAATACTTCTTGAAAATCTTCTTTGTCTACTTCTATAAAAGCCATATGTTTCCTTTTTTAATCAAAATTAAAATCACTTTTGCTACTGTCAAGCATTAAGATACGACAACTTTTTTCTAAAATAGCAAGTTGTTTTGCCATCTCGTGAAGATCTCTGTTAAATGCGTAAACCCCATAGCCTCGAATGACCATGATATTCGTTTTTTTTGTTTGAAAATAATAAGTAATTTCACTCTCAGCTCTATCATACCAATCATCGAATTGTTTTGGATCAACTATCTCTAGAGAACCTATCTCTTTATATCCAAAATAATCTTTTGGTGCAATAATGTTATGCTCAAGCGAGTAAGCCGTTGTAAAGGGAGGCATTGAAAAGGAAATGAACTTTGCATCTGAAACTTGAGAATAGATATTGAAATGTATTCGAGCATCGATACTTGCTTGGTTCCATCTGTAGTCTTTTTTAAAATATAGTTCTATAAGACTTGCATCATCTATAGCGTCAAATACAGCCTCTTTGGTGTTAATAATAAAACGATTTGACTCGGTTTTAGCTGAGATAGATCCATGATAAATTCCAAAAAAGTCTTTTCTAAACATAGAAAGAGATAAAACTGACAATTGATGTTGTAAACGTGATCTATTCATTTTGCATCCATATTATTTGTTATAAAAGTATTATAATCAAACAAGGCTTATAAAAGCTAATAGACTTCTTCTAAAATTCCTTAAAATTAAGTTCAAATAAATATTTAGATTAGTACAATGACTTATAAAAATACAAAGGTTTAATAAATGGATGCAGAGATATTATATTCAATAGTTGGAATTGTTGGTTTTGTTGCTGTTATAGTTTTGACTCTCCGTTCGAGTAATACAAAAGTTAAAGCAAAAACAAAAAAACAGAAAAAAGTGGAAATTATCGCTGAATATAAAGGAAAGTTAGTAAGTGCATTAGAAAGTCTTGGAAATGATAAAGCTTTGCGTATTTCTAAAAAGACAGCCTTAATCAAAGAATATAGCGATGAACTTTCTCGTAATATATTTTTTGATGCGAATGAAGTTCGAGAAATAGTACTTGAGCTTTCTATATCCTAAAGGTTACTCTTCGTAATATTTTATAAGTTTATAGCCGATGCCATAAATACTTTCTAAAGAGTTATCAGGCAGTTTCTTCCTCAATTTTGAGACCAGTTTTCTAATATTTGAGCTATCTATATTTTCATCTAAGGCGGCAAAATGTAAAGTGATTTCATCATTGGAATAAATTTTTCCTATTTTAGATGAAAGTAATTCCATAAAAAATATTTCAAATTTTGTGAGATAAATATTTTTCCCATTACCATGAATCGCTTTAGAATTTAAATCATAGATTACATTATTACTTAAAGAAATCGTCTCTTTGAGATTAGCTACATGCTCTGTTTTAGCAATTTTTTTAGCTACATTTAAAAATACATTTAAGAGTTCTTGGTAATCAACAGGTTTTTTAATAAACTGTTCAATTCCAAGGTTGACTAATTTTAGTAGATACTCTGTTTCATCATAAGCTGATAAAATTATAATTGATTGAGAAGGGTTTCTTTCATAAATATTCTTTGTTAATTCGATACCATCCATTTTAGGCATTTGGATATCTGAAAGTACGAGATCATAGTAAGAATCATTGTCATTTTTGTACTTTATATATTGCTTTAAAGCATCTTCACCATTTGTATAACTATCTACACTTTTAAAGAGAGTTTTTAAAATATTTGTAGTATTGATACGTAGTTCTTCATGGTCTTCTGCAAAGAGTACCGATAATTTACTTGTATAGCTTTTTATATTGTTTGCATCTGCCATGTATTAACTTTATAATAAATTTTATCTACTCAGTATAGCAAGATATTAGTGACACTTAAATTAAAATAGATACAATGTCACTATAAATTATAAAAAAGAGAAAATATGCAGATAATAATTAATGGTAAAGAAAAAAACTTTGATGATAATATAAGCTTAATGAATATTTTAAAGATACTTTCCTTAGAAGGTAAAGTAATGGCGGCGGCTATAAACATGGAGATAGTAAAGCAGGATGCTTGGGAGAAACATATTCTTAACGATGGTGATAAATTAGAGTTGTTAGACTTTGTAGGTGGTGGCTAAGTTACTTCTATCGCAGCAACCGCGATAGCATATTCTCCATCATGGGTAATAGAGATACTTGCATTTTTTACATTAAACTCTTGAGTGATTTTTTCAGAGAGTTTAATTTTTGGTGCACCCTTAGCTGTCTTAGATATAAGAATATCATGAAAACTACATTGACTTCCTATCCCAACACCTAAAGCCTTAGAAACAGCTTCTTTTACAGCCCAAAAACCAGCAGCAGTTTTATTGTTTTTAACAAGTTTAATTTCATTTTCAGATAAAAATTTCAGAAGTGCCTTCTCTCCAAATCGCTCTATTAAGTGATCCATTCGAGAAGTTTTAATGAGGTCTATTCCAATCATTTACTGAATGACAAATTTTGAGTATATTGGTAACATGAACTTGCTCTCCTGTCGTGTACTACATTGTTTTGAGTGTTTTTTATCTTCATTGAAAAAGCACCAAGTCCGCTAAAAGTCCGCTTAACTTAAGTACTGTATGTGTTGATAATATTTAGTTGACAAGAACTCTTTTAAAAGTTCCTTCGATGGATTTATTTTATCTACCATTTCTACTAAAGCAGTTTTAGCTTTTTTAAATCTTTATGTATCACTATCCATAAAATATCTGCGTCAACACCTCTATAATCATGTGAGATTTTATCTCGTATTCCGGCTATATCATTCCATGAAAAATCACATACAATTGAGTCTTTTAGTAATTGTTCAATTTTTTTTGACTCTTCTCCAATAGCTATAAAAAGTGAAATAGTAGCATTGAATTCTATTTGTTCATTTGACCATATTAAGTCACTAGGATTACTAAAGCCTTTGGTATAAATCCAAGTTTTTTCAATACATTCAAGCATAGTGAAAATATAAATTAAATTTTTCTCACTATACATATATAAAGTCTTTTTTTGCATAGTGCTTTATAATGTGATTCATAAATGCAAGAGAAACAAAATCAACTTTCGATACATGTAAATCATCTGCAAGTTGCTTATTAATATTCATGAATTCAAGCCCACTATCTAGTTC
>NZ_JBLHOE010000020.1:0-47159 GCF_047622445.1 Sulfurimonas sp. | reverse complement strand
CGATTAAGACATTCAAGCTAAAATTCCATATATAATATAAAAGTTTAAATTTATATGTAAAATTAATAAGAAAAAACAATTGAGTTTTGAAGCAGTTTGAAACACTTTATTTTTTTCTAAGGTGGCAAATAAATGGCAAAATATAAATTAAAACTCTCAAAACAACTTAAAATAAGGATTAATTAATGCTTGTACACATATGTTGTAGTGTGGATTCACACTTTTTTTTAGAAAAACTTCAAAACGATTATCCTCAAGAAAAACTTACTGGATTCTTCTATGATCCAAATATACATCCCTACTCTGAATACCAATTAAGACTTTTAGACGTACAGCGTTCTTGCAAAAAACTAGGAATCGAAGTACTTGAAGGTGAATATGATTACGAAAACTGGCTTCAAGCCGTTCGTGGACTTGAGAATGAGCCAGAAAAAGGTGCTCGCTGTGAAGTGTGTTTTGATAAACGTTTTACTGTTAGTGCTAAAAAAGCTTTAGAACTCGGTGAAGATAAAATCACTACAACTCTACTTGTAAGCCCATTGAAATCTCAAGAACAACTTAAACGTGTTGGAGATGAATTTCATGAAAAATATGGAGTTGAGTTTATAGCAGTAGACTATCGTTCAGGTGGTGGTACGCAGGACCAATCTCGTGTAACAAAAGAAGAACAATTATACCGTCAAGATTATTGTGGTTGTATTTTTGGCCTCACTATGCAAAGACAACATCAAGATAAACTAATGGATGAGATGTTTTCTCCCATTTCAAACCTTGTTCTACCTGCTTCAATCGAAGATAGACTCCAAATGTATAAAAATAGAATGGAACTTGACGATACAAATACCCCATACAAGATAATCAAACAAAAATTTTTAAACTATAGACAATTCTCTTTTAAACTACTCAAAGGTAAAAAAGAGACCATTCCCGCTTATGCTCTTTCTTATTCTACACTTCCAAGAAAAAAAGCACAAGGTCGCATAGAATTTACAGATAAAAATTTACACTATTTTAATCGTGAAGAAATAAAATTCATCACTTTAGAAGATTTTAATACACTCTCAAAAGTAAAATATAAAAATATTAAAGAGCTTATTTTTACTCCTCTAAGTTTTGATGAAGAGCTACAAATACGTTCTAGTTTACTTCAATCTAGTTACGATCTAACACCAATTATAGTCGTTGAAAATATCATAGATTCTAAACTCTCCATTGAATTAGATGCAAAAACTTATGAAGATGTCCGAGAAAAGATAATCGTTTTATAATCTAAATTAGGGTAAAATTACCAAAATTATTTACAAGGCCTTACTTATGACTATGGACGTTATGGAAATTCAAGAGATAATCCCTCACAGATACCCTTTTTTACTACTTGATCGTGTTACTGATCTTACTCCAAGTGACGTTATCGTTGGATATAAGAATGTAACTATTGGGGACAATGTATTTCAAGGTCACTTTCCAGGCCATCCAATCTATCCAGGAGTTATGATACTTGAAGGTATGGCTCAAGCTGGTGGTATTCTTGCATTTAAAAGCATGAACATGACAAAAGAAGAAGCTGCACAAAAAGTAGTCTACTTCATGAGTATCGATAAAGCAAAATTTCGCGCTCCTGTGAGACCTGGAGATCAGCTTGAGTACCGAGTAAGCGTTATTAAAAATAAAGGTTCAATCTGGATGCTTAAAGGTGAAGCTTATGTTGATAATAAAATGGTATCAGAAGCTGAATTAAAAGCTATGATTGTAGATAAATAAAGGCTAAAATTTGAGTTCAAATATTTCATCTCAAGCTATCATTGAAGATGGTGCAGTTATCGGAGATAATGTAGAAATTGCTGCATTTTGTTTTATTTCAAGTGAGGCAAAGATTGGCGATGGTACTACAATCGCACATAATACTTGTATCTACGGAAAAACAACTATTGGCAAAAACAATAAAATCTTTTCTCATGCAGCCATTGGTTCTGTACCTCAAGATTTAAAGTTTAACGGTGAAGATGTTGAGCTAATAATTGGAGATAACAATACAATTAGAGAGTTTACACTATTTAATCCTGGAACTGAGGGTGGTGGAAGTAAAACTGTTGTTGGAAACAATAACCTTTTTATGGGCTATGTTCACCTTGGTCATGATGTAATCATTGGAGATAACTGTATATTTGCCAATGCTGCTACTATAGCAGGTCATGTTATTATTGGAAATAATGCTGTGATTGGAGGAATGACTCCAATTCACCAATTTGTAAATATTGGAGATTTTGCCATGATAGGTGGGGCATCTGCACTCTCGCAAGACATACCTCCATATTGTTTAGCAGAAGGAAACCGTGCAATACTAAGAGGGTTAAACCTTACTGGTCTTAGACGCCATTTAGAACGCGATGATATTAATGCACTAAAATCTGCATATAGAGATTTATTTGAATCAGGTAATGCACTAAAAGAAACTGCATCTACAATCTTAGAAACAAATACAAATACTTACGTTGAAAAACTTTGTACATTTGTTCTAGAAACAAAAAGAGGAATTCCATTTGAGAGAAAAAAATCATGATAAATAGACACTGTAGCTTCTGTGATGCCGTAGAGAGTGATGGCAATCCTCTTATAGCTGGAAATGGCGTTTATATTTGTAAAAACTGTGTTACATCTGCATATAAAATTATGTTTGGTGATGAAAAAGAATCACATACTTCTGAGACGCAAGAGCTTGTTGATGCTGTTACTACTTTAATGACACCAAAAGAGTTAAATAATTTTTTAAGTCAATATATTATTGGTCAAGAAAGAGCTAGAAAACTGGTAAGTGTAGCGGTATATAACCACTATAAGAGAATTTTCAAAACGACTGGCGTAGAAGACGATGAGACTGAAATTGCTAAATCAAATGTTCTTCTCATTGGTCCAACTGGTTCGGGTAAGACTTTAATGGCTCAAAGCATTGCAAGAGTTTTAAATGTACCAATTGCTATTGCTGATGCAACATCTCTTACAGAAGCTGGATATGTTGGAGAAGATGTTGAAAATATTTTAACAAAACTTCTCCAAGCAGCGGATGGAGATATTGAACGTGCACAACAAGGAATTGTATTTATCGATGAAGTTGATAAAATTTCACGTATGAGTGAAAACCGTTCTATCACAAGAGATGTTTCAGGAGAAGGTGTACAACAAGCTCTTCTTAAAATCATCGAAGGTGCTCAAGTAAACATCCCACCAAAAGGTGGGAGAAAGCACCCAAATCAAGAATTTACATCTATTGACACAACCGGAATATTATTTATTTGTGGTGGTGCATTTGATGGACTTGGTGAAATCCTTAAGAAAAAACAAGGCGAAAATGTTCTTGGATTTGGACATGATAAAAAAACAAAAGATGAACAACAAACTACATACGACATGGTAGAACCTGATGATTTAGTATCATATGGTTTAATTCCAGAACTTGTAGGTCGTCTCCCAATCATTGCTTCACTTCAAGAGATTACTGAAGATGATATGGTACGTATTTTAACAGAACCGAAAAATTCTCTTATTAAACAATATAAAAAGCTTTTCTCAATCGATGAAGTGCAACTTAACTTTGAAGATGATGCGCTCCGTGCAATAGCAAAAAAAGCAATTAAAAGAAAAACTGGTGCCCGTGGTCTACGTGCAATACTCGAAGAAAATATGATTGATGTGATGTATGAGCTTCCTGAATATAGTGGTTATGAAGTTTTAATTACTAAAGAAGTTATTGAAGATGGCGAGACTCCAGCATATATTAAAAAACAAACAAAACAAACAAAACAAACAGCATAAAGGTATAGACATATGATATTTAACAAAATAGTAGGACTCTTCTCAAATGACCTCTCAATTGACTTGGGAACAGCAAATACAATTGTAATTGCAAAAGGAAGAGGAATTATTATTAATGAGCCATCTGTTGTTGCAGTTAAAACTGAGAAATATGGGCAACAAAGAGTTTTAGCAGTTGGACAAGAAGCAAAAGATATGGTTGGTAAAACTCCAGGAAATATCAAAGCTATCCGTCCAATGCGTGATGGTGTTATTGCTGACTTTGATATGACTGAAAAGATGATTCGAAAATTCATAGAAAAAGCACATGGTCGTTCTTCACTTATTAGCCCAAGAATTATTATCTGTGTACCTTATGGTTTAACACAAGTTGAGCGAAAAGCAGTTCGTGAGTCAGCCTTAAGTGCTGGTGCACGTGAAGTTTTTCTTATAGAAGAACCTATGGCTGCAGCAATCGGCGCAGGAATAGATATTCGTGAACCTCAAGGACACTTAGTTGTTGACATTGGTGGTGGTACTACAGAAATTGGTGTTGTTTCACTTGGTGGACTTGTTCTTTCAAAATCAATCCGTACAGCTGGTGATAAGATAGATACATCACTAGTGAACTATGTGAGAAAAAAATATAACTTACTTATTGGTGAACGTGTAGCTGAAGAGATTAAAATCAACATTGGTACTGCTGTAGTTCTTGATGAAGAATTAACAATGATAATTAATGGGCGTGACCAAGTTGAAGGGCTTTTAAGTTCAGTTGAGTTAACTTCTGAAGATGCAAGAGAAGCTATGAAGGATCCATTACGCGAAATTGCTGAGGCACTTCGTGATGTGTTAGAGAGAATGCCACCAGATTTAGCTGGAGATATTGTAAACCACGGTATTATATTAACTGGTGGTGGAGCATTAATCCGTCAACTTGACAAGTATCTTTCAAACATTGTACGTATTCCTGTATTTGTAGCAGATGAACCTTTACTCGCTGTTGCTCGAGGAACTGGTCGCGCACTTGAAGAGATAGATTTACTTCAAGAACTTTTCGACAATGAATAAAGAGCTCTTTAGCTTTTTATTTGTCTTCATCTCACTTCTCGTGGGAGCACTGTACTATACCAATACCATTCAATCCCCTTTAATTGGAACAACCTCTTATCTTAAAACTACATACCATGAATCTATAAAGACGATAGAAGAAGGCTTTAGCAAACATTTTTATCAAGCGCAAAAGATTACAGATTTAAGAAAAAAACTTCATAACTACGAAAAAAATCATCTTGTAATGCAACAACTTGCTTCAGAAGTAAATGACTTGTTTAAAGAGAATAAATCTAGCTTAAAAACAAATCCTAAAGTTGAGCTTGTACGTACTATATCGTATGAAGAGTTTGGCGACTTCAATCGATTATGGATTGATGTTAGAGATTATAATGCTAGTAAAATTTATGGCTTAACCTACCAAGAAATTGTTGCCGGTATTATCATAGCAAAAAACGATCGTCCACTTGCTTTACTTAACAAAGATATTAAAAGTACCTATGCTGTAAGTATTGGTACTGCTCTTGCACCTGGAATTGCACAGGGAAATAATAGTGAAAATATTATTGTAAAATATATTCCTGCTTGGTTTATAATTAAAAAAGGTGATGAAGTTATTACTTCAGGTTTAGATCAAATCTTTTTTAAAGGACTCAAGGTTGGAAAAGTTCTTTCAACAACTAAAGCTCAAGGTTTTCAGACTGCAGTTATAGTGCCATACTACAAAGCAAATGATCCAAGCTATTTTCACATGATAAGGAATGTAAAATGAAATATATACTTAGCTTACTACTACTCTTAAACATACTTTTTGCTCAAGAAAAGCAAACAATCACTTTAGGTTTAGGCTCATACGTCCAAACCCAACCATATACTAATGTTGATAGTATTGTACTTCCTTCACCAGTTATATTCTTCGATAACGGCCTTTTTTATGCCCGATGGACAAGAATCGGTGTTTACTTTTTAGGTGAAAAAAATGACGATTTTTCATGGGGATTTTCTTTAACTGCACAGCCAAGGCCATTTGGTTATGAGAGTTCAGATATTGCAGGTATGAACGAAAGAAAAGATACGTGGGAAGGTGGTTTAGCTTTTTCAGCAAAAACTGGAGATACCTATATAGAAATTCTAGCACTGGGCGATCTTCTAGGAAGATATGATTCATGGATTGTAAAAACTGAACTTGGACATGATTTCACTTTAGGAGATTTTTCTTTTTATCCAAGTGTAACTGCCGTGTATCAATCACGTGATTTTTTAGATTACTATTATGGTGTTACGCAAGCTGAAGCTACTTCTCGAGGTGAACATAGTTATAGACCAGGTTCAGGAATACAATATGGAGTGCAAACATACATCAAGTACCCTTTTACAAAACAACTCTCTGCACTTGTGAATCTAAGAGCAGATAAACTTCCAAGTCAAGCTACCTCAAGTACTATCATAAATGATGAGTATATCTATTCTGGCTTAGCGTCTCTTATATATACATTTGATTATTAAGAACTTTTACACATTATAATGGACAAAGCCCATTATAATAGCATGGATGAATGTCCCTGCTATCCCCCTAAAGCTATTAAAGATAAATCTTTTAAGAAAACTAACGAGAGTACCTAATCTCATCAGATTTTAAGTGCTTTTTGCCTATAATAAACAAATTTTTTTGTATACACTATTAAAGGTAAAGAATGCCAAAACGCACCGACATTAACACCATCTTACTTATTGGTTCTGGCCCGATTGTTATCGGTCAAGCTTGTGAATTTGACTACTCTGGAACACAAGCTGTTAAAACTCTTAAAGAGCTAGGCTATCGTGTAGTTCTTATCAACTCTAACCCTGCAACTATCATGACTGATCCTGAATTTGCAGACAGAACATACATCGAACCAATCAAAGAAGATGTAATTGCTAAAATTATAAAAGCAGAAAATGTTGATGCTATTCTTCCAACCATGGGTGGACAAACTGCACTTAATGTTGCAACTTCTATGTATGAAAAAGGTATGCTTGAGGGAATAGAGTTTTTAGGTGCAAGTCCAGAAGCTATTCATAAAGGTGAAGACCGTTCAGCTTTTAATGAAGCTATGATAAAAATTGGTATGGATTTACCAAAAAGTGATAATGCATATACTGTCGAAGAGGCAATCGAAGTAGCTAAAAAAATTGGATTTCCAGTAATTAGTAGAGCTTCTTTTACACTTGCAGGTGGTGGTTCAGGCGTAGCGTACAATATGGAAGAGTTTAAAAAATTAGCGGAGGAAGGTATCTCAGCTTCACCAGTAAATGAAATCGAAATTATGGAATCTATGCTTGGTTGGAAAGAGTATGAGATGGAAGTTATTCGTGATAAAGCAGATAATTGTATCATCATTTGTGCTATAGAAAACTTTGATCCTATGGGTGTCCATACTGGCGATTCAATCACTGTGGCACCAGCACTTACACTTACAGATAAAGAATACCAAAGAATGCGAGATGCGAGTTTTGCAATATTAAGAGAAATTGGTGTTGATACTGGTGGAAGTAATGTTCAGTTTTCAATCTGTCCAGATACAGGAAGAATGATTGTTATAGAAATGAACCCTCGTGTTTCACGTTCTTCTGCACTTGCTTCTAAAGCAACTGGTTATCCTATCGCAAAAGTTGCAACACTTCTAGCTGTTGGATTTACTCTTGATGAAATCACAAATGATATCACAGGAACTCCTGCATCATTTGAACCAGTAATTGACTATGTTATTACTAAAATACCTCGTTTTACATTTGAAAAATTCCCTGAAGCTGTGAGTACTTTAAGTACTAGTATGAAATCAGTTGGTGAAGTGATGGCAATTGGTAGAACTTTTAAAGAGTCAATGCAAAAAGCACTTTGCTCACTTGAAACTGGACTTTGTGGATTTGATGAAATAGATGAAGATACAGAATTTGTAAAACATGAAATTCGTCGTCCAAATGCAGATAGAATGCTTTACGTAGCTGAAGGTTTCCGTCGCGGTATGAGTATAGATGAGATGTATGAGACTTGTAAAATTGATCACTGGTTTCTTTACCAAGTTCAAGAACTTGTTGAAACTGAAAATACTATCACAGATAAAGTACTATTTGACGAGGGACTGATGAGAGATTTAAAAGTTGATGGTTTCTCAGATAAAAGAATCTCGCAACTTATTCTTAAAAACTCAAATCATGAAGTAAGTGAAAATGAAGTATATGCAAAAAGAAAATCTTTAGGTGTAGAGTTAGAGTTTAACGAAGTTGATACGTGTTCTGCTGAATTTAAAGCTTTAACACCTTACCTTTACTCCACTACAAATATTACGAAACTACCAAATGTTACCAAACGTGTGAGCGATAAACAAAAAGTTCTTATCTTAGGTGGTGGACCAAACAGAATCGGTCAAGGTATCGAGTTTGATTACTGTTGTGTTCACGCTGCTTTTGCGCTTAAAGAGATGGATATAGAATGTATTATGTATAACTGTAATCCTGAAACAGTTTCAACTGACTATGATACCTCTGATGTTCTTTATTTTGAACCTATTGATTTTGAGCATGTTCGTGAAGTTATAGAGAATGAACAGCCTGATGGCATCATCGTACACTTTGGTGGACAAACTCCACTAAAACTTGCCGATGGACTTACAAAAATAGGTGCAAAAATTGCTGGAACTCCATCAGCAGTCATTGACTTAGCTGAAGATAGAGAATTATTCTCTAATTTTGTAATCAAAAATGGTCTTAAACAGCCGGAGAATGGTCTTGCACGTAAAAAGGAAGAAGCTGGCCCAATTGCGCAGAGACTTGGTTTCCCTGTTCTTGTTCGTCCTTCTTTTGTACTTGGTGGACGTGGAATGAAAATTGTTTACTCTCATGAAGAACTTGATGAGTATATGGCTTTAGCAATTTCCGTTTCAAATGAAGCACCCGTACTCATAGATAAATTCCTTGATCAAGCGATAGAACTTGATGTTGATGCAATCTGTGATGGAACTGATGTTTATATTGGCTCTGTTATGCAACATATTGAAGAAGCTGGGATTCACTCTGGGGATTCTGCTTGTTCATTACCTCCTATGAATCTTAGTGATACTATGATTGAAAAAGTAGAACAGCAAACAAAAACTATCGCTCTTGGTCTTGGTGTTATTGGACTCATGAATGTTCAGTATGCGATATATCAAGATGAAATTTATCTTATCGAGGTAAATCCTAGAGCATCTCGAACAGTTCCATTTGTCTCTAAAGCGACTGGTATGCCTCTTGCAAAAGTTGCTACCCGTGTTATGGTTGGTCACGACTTAAGAAGTGCACTTAAGCACTATGACAATAACAATATTGTTCAAGAAAGTAATGGCCTACTGAAGCCTCGTCTTAAAGGCCATGTTTCTGTTAAAGAAGCAGTATTTCCTTTCCATAAACTTTATGGTGCGGATTTAGTTCTAAGCCCCGAGATGAAATCAACTGGTGAAGTAATGGGAATTTCTTCAAACTTTGGTATTAGTTTTGCAAAATCTCAACTCTCTGCTGGAAATAAGATTCCAACTGAGGGAACATGTTTTCTATCTTTTGTAGATACAGATAAAGAACATGCACACGAAATTGCTAGTGGACTTGTAAAGCATGGTTTTAAACTTGTTGCAACCAGAGGGACTCAAGCTATTTTAGAAGCAGCCTTTATTCCTTGTGAACTTGTACTTAAAATTTCTGAAGGTCGTCCTAACATTGAAGATAGTATGAAAAATGATGAAATTTCAATGGCTATTAATACTTCTGATAACAATACATCTAAAAAAGATGCTGTAGTCATTCGTCAAGAAGTTTTAAAAAGAAGTATCCCTTACTTTACCACTTTAAGTGCAGCAAGAGCTCTAATTTTAGCACTTGATGAGATGAAAGATGATTCATGGTCAAATCCAAAAGCACTTCAAGACTTTCTACTATAGAAAGTATTATTCTCACACAAACCGACACTACTGTCGGTTTTATTTCCCAAAATAGTACAAAACTCTCCCAAATTAAATCTCGTGACGCATCAAAACAATTTATAAAAGTCTATCCAAACCTCAAAATGTTTTCAAAATCAAATAGAGTCCCCACTTCAAAAAAAAGTTTATTCCGCAAATCGAAAAAAACAACATTCATTATTAAAAATAAAGCACTTAGAATTTCGCCTGTAAAGTTACAATCACAAATACTAAGAAATAGCACATGGAATTACTCTACATCAGCCAATGAAAGTGGAAAAGGATTTGTGTATACATTCTGTCAAGATAAAGCTGATATAATCATACAAGATAAATATGGGCTTCAAGAAATGAGCTCCTCAACTCTTTTAAAAATTAGTAATACAAAAATAGTGAGGCTACGATGAGTAAGTTAGTACAAGCATTTTTAAGTGGTGCATTTTTCACTTTCTTTTTAGACTTCTTTCTATTTTTAGGGATGAAATTAAACTATATTGATTACTACAAAATTGATTTATACTATAACCCATTTTTTGCTGATAATCAAAATGTTTTTGTTTATCTTTTTTTTACTATCTTATTTGGTCTACTCATAACCTATATTGAAAACACTAAACTTAGCTTGATTGTTATAGGTGGATTATTATTACTCTCCTTAACAATGCTTATAGAGCCAATTGGTCATAAAGTGGCTTCGATACTTTTCATGCAAAAAAATGTCAGCTTACAAACAAGTAGATTTGTATATAAAGGTGATATATACTACGATGGAAGAACAACTATTACTTTCTATGATAATGAAATAAAAAAAATACTAACTTTAAAAAAAGAGGACTTAATATAATGAGAATAACTTCAATAGCAAAAGGTGTTGCACTCGGCAGTGCTGGAGTAATGATGATGAGCGTACTCAGTGGCTGTGCACAACAACAGCAGCAACAAGAACAACAAAACAGATTTTTAGTAATCGAGCAACAAGTAAATGGCAAGTACATTGTAGTTGAGGAAATGCCAACAGATGGTCCATCTCGCGCAATTATTCGTGAAAAAGATGAAAATGGCAATACTGTTGAGCGTTTTATGAACGAAGAAGAAATGAAAACTTTAGCAAACCAAGAGTATCAAAAAGTTCAAAATGGAACTTCAGAAACAGTACAAGATAATGGTGGAAGTGCTGGTATGGGGCTAGCAGGTACCATTTTAGCTGTAGCCGCAGGTTCGTTACTTGGAAATATGATTGGAAATTCTTTAATGAATAATAAAAACTTTTCTAAAAATGCTTCAAGCTCAAACAAAAGTGCATATAGCCGTTCAGCTGCAGGAAAAGCATCAAAAAGTTCTTCTAAAAAAAGCTTCTTTGGTAAATCATCTAGAAGTTCTTCTAGTAGAAGTTTTGGTAGTTAAATTATAATGGTGAAGTTAAAACAATTAAACCCACTTGATGATGCTACTCTAGAAGAGTTAGGCTTTTCTTGGCATACAGATGAAGATGGTAGTAAGTACGTAAGTGATGCACTTGTAGAGATCTCTAGCGCTGAAGCCCAAGCATACTATATTGCTGCTAATGAAATATATGACATGTATGTTGAAGCAGCAGAGTATGTTATAGAAAATGATTTATTTTTTGACTTGGGAATTCCTTTTAATCTTATTGATACAATTAAAAAATCTTGGGAAAATGATGTCCACTGGCATATATATGGTCGTTTTGACTTAGCTGGTGGTATTGATACTAAACCAATTAAACTTATAGAGTTTAATGCAGATACACCTACCTCACTCTTTGAGACTGCCCTCCTTCAATGGGCTTTACTTAAGCATAACAATATGGATGAAGACAGTCAATTCAATACTGTTTATGAAGCAATTTCTAACAACTTTAAAAGATTAATTACACTTTTTGATGACCTGGATACTTTCGATGAGAAGTACGATAATTGGAAAATACTTTTTTCTTCAATTTCTGGAAATGAAGAAGAAGAAGCTACAACAAAACTCATACAACAAATGGCAACAGATGCTGGATTCAACACACACTTCGAGTATCTAGAAAATACCCACTTTGATGAAAGTGGAATCTATGACGGGGATGAAAATAAATATGAGTACTGGTTTAAACTTTTCCCTTGGGAAGATATAGCTACAGATGAACCAGAACTTGCTACCACATTGACTAATATTATAAACTCGCAAGAAGCTATAATATTAAATCCTGCATACACTTTACTTTTTCAATCCAAAGGTATTATGAAAATACTATGTGATTTATTTCCTGATTCACCATATCTTCTTCAAACATCATATGATTCACTCCAAGGTATCAAGCACGTCGAAAAAACAGTATTTGGGCGTGAAGGTGCAAATACAAAGATTATCAACTCTAGTGGCTCTATAGTAGAAGAAACTGATGGACCATATGATAACTATAAAAAAGTGTATCAGGAATATGTAGATTTTCCTAAAGATTCTCATGGAGCTAAATACCAAGCAGGAGTTTTCTTCGCCTATGAAGCCTGCGGAGTAAGCTTTCGAAAAGGTGGTGAAGTAATGGATAATATGAGTAAATTTGTAGGTCATGTAATAGTTTAGCAAATGCTAAACTATTTAACTTTTACTATTTCTTTTTACATGCACTAGCAGTTAAGTTATCTTTATTTTTCAAAACTGTTTTCTTTCCAATTCCTTTTACATTCGTAAGTTCATCAATATTTTTAAAACATTTTATATCCCGATAGGAAAGAATCATATCAGCTTTTGTAGAACCTATACCATTCAAACCTGTTAATTCTTTCTTTGTAGCTGTGTTAATATCAACAGCACCAAATAACAAACTCATTCCAAGTAACATCATAGTTAAAATTTTCATTTCAACTCCTTATTTAAATTTGAAAGTATTATACAACAAATTTTCATGCTTTTAAATTTAATTGATGATTA
Organism: Sulfurimonas sp.; assembly: GCF_047622445.1. Lineage (GTDB taxonomy): Bacteria > Campylobacterota > Campylobacteria > Campylobacterales > Sulfurimonadaceae > Sulfurimonas. The sequence goes on along the minus strand of NZ_JBLHOE010000020.1, from coordinate 34,407 downwards.
AACTCTGGAACTATCTCTTTTAACTTCTCAAGTTTATCATCACAAACTAACAATTCTTGAATATCTTTGTTTAATTTATCAATATTATAAAAGGTTGGAGCAGCGACTGTAATCGATTCATAATCAGTTTGAGCATCACTATCATCAATAAGTAATTCCTCATAAAGTTTTTCACCAGGACGAAGACCAGAAAATTCTATCTTTATATTTTCTTTACCGCTTAATTCAATCATTTTATTTGCTAAATCAACAATTTTAATAGGTTTTCCCATATCAAGAATAAATATTTCACCACCAGATCCTATAGAAGCAGCTTGAAGAACAAGTTCACATGCCTCTTCTACCAGCATAAAATATCTTGTTATATCTGGATGCGTTACGGTAATGTTTTGATCTTTTGCTATTTGAGATTTAAATTTAGGAATTACACTCCCACTAGATCCAAGTACGTTACCAAACCTCACAGTTACAATATCAGTTGCAGCAGTGTTAAAGTTTTCTAAAGAAATTACGTTTTGTGCATATAATTCACAGATTCTTTTTGTTGTGCCCATAATATTTGTTGGACGAACTGCTTTATCCGTCGAAATCATTACAACTTTTTCAACACCATACTTTATTGATGTATCAATTACATTTTTTGTGCCTATAACGTTATTTAAGATAGCTTCCTTTAGATTTAACTCGACTAAAGGAACATGCTTATACGCTGCAGCATGGATTACTATATCAGGCTTATATAATTTAAATGTTTTATCTATATCTGCAATGTTTACAATATTTTGCATAACTGGTACTATTTCAATACTACTTAATTCTTCAATAATAGAGTATAAATTAAACTCGCTATTATCTAGCAAAATTAATTTTTTTGCTTTAAACTGCTCACATTGACGACATATTTCACTACCAATACTTCCACCAGCACCTGTTACTAAAACAACTTTATCTTTAATAAAACTTGATGTTTGTGTTTTATCTAAATCTTTTGGATATCGTGCCAATAGATCTTCTACCGACATATTTTTCAATTGAGATAAAAACACTTCATTATGTAAGACTTCATCAAGAGATGGAAGAACTTTAATCTCTGTAAAGTGTGGACTCAAATTATTATATATATCTTTAATATAATCATTAGAGATTGATGGCATAGCTATAGCCAATAAATCAAACTTTTTTGTACTCATAATATTTTTTATTTTATCTGCAGACACAACATTTATCGAATCTATAGAACGATTTTGTAGAATTGGATCATCATCTATAAAATATTTTACTCTATATTCACTCGAAGAGAATTCAGATTCTAATTTTATTCCTGCTTTTCCTGCCCCATAAATAACAACTAATTTTGTTTTTTCAATTTTACTTTTATTAATAATATAATGATAAAGATACATTATAAAATTAATAGAGAATATATATAAGAAAAGTTCTGATGCTAAAAAATAGATTTCTATATATGTATAAAAAATAAAACTGTATACAAAAAAAGCAGAAATATAGACAATACTCTTCAGTAAAAAAGTTTTAGAAGAAGCTTTAGACCAGGAAAGAGAATAATCACTGTATATTACAATAGAAGCGACCATACGAATCAGTACAATAATACTGACTAAATAAAGGTCAAATGGTTTATGAAAAATAAAAAATGTCCACCAAGTAGTAAGAATTGTTAAGACAATAATTACTAAAAAATTCAATATTCGCTTATCAAAAAGATACATTATTTAAAAGCCCTTATTTTATCTATCCACATGAGTAGACTATACAATAAAATAATAGATAAAATCAATGCAACATAAATGTTCGCTATAAAATATACTATAAAAAATAAACAAATATTTACTAACATTGATAATAAAACAACCTTATCATGACTTAGTCCATCTTGAGTAAGTCTTTGATAAGCATGTTTATTATGTGCCTGCATTATTTTCTCACCATTTCTATACCTTCTATATAAAGTTACACTTGCATCAAACCAGAATACTCCAAAAAGAATTATCCAGACCCAAAAGTTTAACACTTCTTGATTCGCGTAGTAAATTGTAAAAATTGCGATGTTATACCCAAGAAGTGTACTACCAACATCACCCATAAATATCTTAGCTTTGTGCCAGTTCCAAGCTAAAAATCCAAGAACGGATACAACCAAAATTAAAAAATGACTCCCACCAAATAATATAAAACCTGTCATTCCTAAAAAAACTGCTTCACTACCAGCATAACCATCAATCCCATCTAAAAAATTATAAAGATTAATAAACCAAATAATCATAAAAAATGCAAATATATTTGTAAAAATATGATTCTCAATAGAGAAGAAGTAAAAAGAAAAACTCTCAAAGCCGCCTAAAAAATACAAACCTAACAATGCTACTAAGGATTGAGATATAAGTCTTATCCTTGCGCTGAGTTCAAGTAAATCATCAAAATATGAAACTACTGAAATAATTACTCCTACCATCAATGCAAAATATAAAGAGCTACTAATATCATTTACATAATATAAATAGCTAATTCCGCTAAACCAGGTTAAAGCGATAGCAATACCTCCACCATGAGGAGTTGGAGCTGTATGTGAACTTCTATCATTTGGTATATCTACTAATGATTTTTTTGTTGCATAGTTTTTTATGAAATAAGTTAAGATTAGAGAGAACAAGAATAGAAAAAAATATATCATTTATTTTTACCATGTATCATATAATGAATACCTTCTTCTATTGTGTATAAATTTCTAAATTCTAAATCTTTTTTTGTATAACTGTTGTCTACTTCTAAACTTCCATAAAGTCTTTTCACTAAAGATGGCTTTATTAATTTCAATAAATTCTCGAAAAATGGCACTTTTAAAAGATACACTTTTTTATTTAGCTCTTTGCTGATTAATTGAATCAGACTAGTAGTACTTAAAGGTATATCCTCAGATGCTAAATATACTCCACTTTTCTTTTTTTCTATCAGTACATCAACGAGATGACAAAGATTTCCTATGTTAACCATACTTCTTTTATTATTTATTTTTGCAAAAGGTAAAATAGGAACTTTTTTGATTAAATTTATAAGATTTCCCATATTTCCCTTTACTCCATATCCATATACAATAGGTGTTCTTATAATTGAAATTTTAAAATTCTCATCTTCAAGTTTTTGAAGTTTTAGTTCTGATTTTAATTTACTTTTTCCATAATCATCTACTGGGGTGCATATACTTTTTTCATTATATATTATCTCCGTCTCTTCACCATACACTTTAACCGTACTCATGAAAATAAAGTGTTTTACTCCATTCTCTTTAGCTTTTTCAACTAACTGTAATGTTTGAGTTACATTTACTTTTTCATATTCTTCTTTGCTTCCTCCAAACATTTGATGAACTAATGCTGAAAGGTGGATAATAGTATTAATCTTATTGAACTCAATACTACAAAAGTCATCATTTACAAATGAAAAAGTTTTTATATTATACTTTTCATCATATTTATCTATAAAGTAGCTTCCAATAAATCCTGTAGCACCAGTTACTAGTATATTAGTCATAATAATTAGTTTCTTTGAGCAGCTGATTATTCATATTCTTTCTCTCTTTATCAAAAAACCATCCCCACTTGTTAAAGTACTTTATAGAACTTTCAATGGATATACGAAGTAATTTAAAATTTTTATGAGAACCTCTTTCATATTCGTGATAAATACTTACATCTGGATAATATAGTGTTTTATATTTTACATGTATTCTTCTGTTTAGATCTACATCTTCCATATACATAAAAATATTCTCATCAAATAAACCAATATCTTTCAATACTTCAATTCTTAAGAACATAAAACATCCAGAGAGAAAAGGTACATTCATTTTATCTGTGTAGTTAGTGTATCGTAGTTCAAACATATCCGTAATACCTCGAGTAAACTTTGCAGGTAAAAGTCTTCTCAAAAGCCAGTCAAGTGGTGTTGGCAATAATTTTGCTAAATATTGATTATCTCCGTTTGGATAAAGAATCTTAGGCATAAGGTTACCAACCTTACCATGCTGATTCATATAATCATAAATATTGTCTATCACTTTACCTTTAAAATCTAAGTCTGGGTTTAAAACAATATGATACTTTACATCTAACTCTATTGATTTTCTAATGGCTATATTATGCCCTGCTCCATAGCCTATATTTTTATTATTAAAAGTGTACATAATCCTACTATCCGATTCAGCCATGTCTTTTAGCTCATCACTTAAAGAGTTATCAATAAGGTAGAGGAGTACATTTAAATTTGTAGATAAAAAGCTATCGATTACTTTTTTTAGCTGTTTTCTTTTGTTATGATAGAGGACTATAGAAGCACTAAGTGAATGCAATCTTAATCCTTCTAATAAGTAAATTTTTAATCAGCTGATATCTCCATATCAACTTTTGCAAAATTCCAACTTTTCGATTTGTAAAATTTTTGTCATGTAATCTGTAACTAAAAATATGTTTATCTAAAAACTTTACTTCACCAAACATATATGCACAACACCCAAGCCACATATCATGCATTGGGATGTCGTTTGGAAAAGGTATTACATATTTTAAAAGTTCTTTACTAAAAGCTATATTACATCCTATAAAGCTATTTTTTTTAATATTTGACGAAAGGCCTTCTCTCACGTCTAAATATTTAAACAAGTCATTTTTAATAATTTTACCATCACTGTCTATACAGTTTCCATTATACATATCAAGCCATACAACATTTTCATGTATATTTTTCTTTATATACTCTATCTTATCTAAGCCCCAAATATCATCTTGATCAGATAAAACAATAATATCTCCACAACTCTGTTTTATCGCATTCTCAAAATTGAAAATTGGAGATTTCAATGTTTTATTTTTAAATATTTGAACTCTTTTATCTGCAATAGTTTCTATAATTTTCAAAGTATTATCCGTTGATCCATCGTCTGATATTATGCATTCATCATCAGTATCTAACTGCGATAGGATAGACTCTAATTGCTTTTTAATATATAGATCACCATTATATGTAGCCATACAGACAGATATTTTCAAAGCTGATTGTCCTTCATATAATATAAGAAAAAAATGGTTATTGGTTTAATATGTCTATATTTTATTATCAACCTAATCATTCGTCTCACTACTGCAAAATGTGTAGAAACGTTCAATGATTTACTCAACTCTTTTGCTCCAATACAATAATATATATATCTATGCATCTCTTTTGAAAAATATTTTTGTTCATCTCCAGACAAACTATGCGAAATTTTTTCATTTATAAGAATTATATTACTATTAAAATGTTTATATTTCTCTACAAAATAATAATCACTAAAATCTAATTGAATATTTTCATTAAAAACACCTACAGTATCAACAATTTTAATTGGAATCATCATACCACTATTTATCAATGATTTATTTTTAATATCATATATTTCACTATAAATGAAATTTTCAATTTTTTGTACTTTACCTATAAATCTATTTATTATTGAAGGTGAATAGATTTTAGTACATAGTTGGTTACATATTATTGGTGCGTAAATATATCCATCTCCATATTTTTCATATAAAGAAGTATACTCTTCCAATAAGGACAAATTAAATTCAGTATCCTGATCAAGTAAAAGAACACATTTTTTATTTAATTCTTTTGCTTTTTGAATTCCTGCATTATATGCTTTACTAACACCAGGGTTTTCACTGTTATGTACATAAAATAAATTCATTTGATCAATATCTGTTATACTTTGAGGATCTTTTGAGTTGTCATAGATAAAAATATCAATACTTTTATCTTTCACAAAGTTATTCTGATTGATAATATTCAAGTCAGATATCTTAATATTGTACACAACAACAATTAGCAATAGTTGTTGTTCTTTAACTACCCTATGATTCATGATTAAGTATCCCTTGATAGTAATGCAAATATTGCTTCGAAACTTCCTTAAAAGTAAATTCTTTTGAGACTTTAAATGCATTTATTGTCATTTTAAACCAAAAATCTCTACTATTTAAATCATCGATCGTAGAATATGGAAATATAATTTTATCGTCTACAATTTTAAAAACAATTCCACATTTATTTTTCATTACAAAATCTGTTAACTCCCCTAATTCTTCATTCACGATTAAAGGAACACCCATACTTATTGCCTCTGATGCCTTAGTAGAAAAAAGGTTACTTCCAATTAAAGAATCAAAATAATTTTCATTTGTTTTACCAGGAACCACAAGTCCAAGTATTTCAGAATAATACTTTTCTATATCGTGATGAGATATTCCTCTTATGGATATATTATCACTGTACTGACTCTGATTGTAAGTTATAATTTCTACACGAGAGTTTTTTATACTTTTTTTTAAGCTCACAAGAACTTTTTCAATCATTACCTTTGGATGCCAAGGACTAATGGAACCAATGTAGGGAAGAATTTTATTCTGCCATCTTGCATTAAAAGATTCAAGTAAAGAATCCTCTAAAATACCATTTAATCCCATGATTGGAATATAATGTAGATTTACATTTGGATTTGGATTTTCAGATATAAGAATATTTATCCATCTTTGTGTTGTCATTAATGAAACATCACTATTTTGCAGTAGATAGCTTTCCCATTCCTTTGCATATCCGTATAACATTTTTCCTTTTTTTCCCATCATAAATGGAAACTCCGGAGGAAACAAACTTCTCATATCAAATACTATTTTAATTGAATCATGTTTACATATTTTTTTGGTCTCAATAGCTAAATAAGTGGCATAATAACTTCGACAATGTATTATAATATTTTTAGATTCAATATTTTCTAATATTTTTGAAAGCTTTTGAGAGTCATATTTAACAATAAAACCTTTTAATAAAAATTCAAAAAAACCTCCCAATATAAAATTGGTTCTAAAGAGTTTAAAATTAAACGTATACTTATCTATGAATGAAAAATTGACAAACCTTCTTTTTAGTAAAGATACAAAAAGATACCTCAAGGGAATAAATCCATAATATCTTACATCATCAAAAATATCATTTTTTTGAAAAGATTCTGCTAGTTTAAAGACTTGCGATGAAATTAAATTATTGCTAGCTGGCACTTCACCTGCAGTAAGAAAAATCATACTTGTATTTTTAAAATTTTTTGAATTTAAATTATTCACACTATTATTCCTTATTTATTTTCAATATATTAATACTCTTTAAACTAATATAATTCTATATTCCAATCCTACCTCAAAAAAATATTCTATATTTTTTTTCTTAAGTCTTTTATCTCATTAATCAATTTTCTATTGAGTAAATAATTCAATACAATAAGTGTCATACTTCCAGTAATGGTAGCTATAACAAACTTAAAGCTTATAGACTCTACGTAATAAGTAGCTAGAAAAACTACCAATCCGGATATTACTGCTATAATCATTGGTATAAATATTTCTTTATGATATTCTACAAATCTAGCACCACAAAGTGCTCTAACCATAAAATACCAACTAGCTATCATGCCTAAAGGAAATGATAAAAATACCAATGCCCAGCTGATACCTTCTAAGCCCCAATGACTTCCAATATATATTCCAGTTGGTATATAAAAAAATAATCCTAAATTCCAAAAAAATCCCCAGTTAGCTTTTCCTTTTGCTAAAAGTAGTGACCCTAGGGGATTACCTGTACTTTTCAATGCTCCCCATATCGACAATATTTGCATTATATATACGGCTTCTAGCCATTTTTCTCCAAACATTACTAATACAATCTCATGTGCAAAAACAAATATAAAAACATATATTGGGAAATTTATTGAAGATAGATAATTTATCATTTTCAAATATATATCTTTAAGTTTTTCCGTATTATTTTGTATTTTAGCCATTACTGGAAAAGTTACTTTTGATATTATAGGATTAATTACTTGTATAGGTCGCATTATGATTTGTTTAGCAATAGTATAAATTCCTAAAGCTTCAGTTCCGAGTAATTTACCTATTAAAATAGTATCAATTTGATAATTAAAATAATTTATAGTTTTCTCTCCCATCTGGTAAAGCCCAAAATTCAAAAATTCTTTTATATCACCTAACTTAAATACAAAAGATGGTTTATGTTCTTGTAATCCTAAATACATGAACTGTATAGTTTGACTTACAACTCCGGCTAATGTTCCATATGCTAAAGCATAAACCCCATATCCTTTATATGCGAGATATATAGACACAATCAATGAAACCGATTTATTAACTATATCTATCTTCGCAATCTCACTAAATCGCATCTCTTTTTGCCAAAGAACCATAAACTGCTGCCCAAAAGGCTGTATAATGAAAGTAAGTCCAACAATCACAATAAGTTTTGTTAACTCAGGTTCTTTATAAAATTCTGACACTAATGGAGCTATCAAAAGCACTATAAAAAAAATTGTTAATCCAGCCAATATATTTACCCAATAGAGTGTGCTTAATTGAGTATGCGTTATCTCTTGTTTATGGATAATAGCATTGCTTATACCCATATCTAAGAATACCTGAGAAAAACCAATTACCACCATAACTAAAGCCATAAGACCAAAAGCAGATGCATCTAAAAATCTTGCTAAAATAGCTAATTGTAGTAGCTGTAAAATTGTAACAATTATACTAGAAAATGTCGTCCACTTTAGACCAGTTATCGCTTTTGCTTTTAGGCTCAAATTATTTTTTCCTAGCTAGTATAAAATAACCTTGTGTTTCTGCATCCCAGTTTCTATCAAGTTTATCAAGATATGGAGCTAATATCTGTCCAAGTGTCCAAAAAGGAATAAGTATCGCTTTTATTAACCATTGCAATAATCTAGGTCCTCTTATAAGCCTAGCACTAAAATAATTCATCTTCACTATCAAGGTAGTAAAAAAACCATTTTGTGCTTCTACCTCAACATCTAAAAATCCAGCTTTTTCAAACATGTATTTTAGCCCATATGGTGTATATCTAAAATAATCATGAGGAGCTTCATGTATCCACCATTGCCAAGGTACTTGAAGGACAATATAACCTCCCTTTTTTAATATTCTATATGATTCGTTTAAAAAAACTTGTGGTTCACAAAGATGTTCCATAACAGATAAAGAGATAATTGTATCTGCTGTTTCATTATTTAACTCTATTTGCTTATTTAAGTCTGAAACTATATCCGCCTTGGAATTATGCTGTGTTTTAGTCCAGTCTACACCAATATAGCTATCACAATATTTTAAAAAATATTTTTTATACGGTGCTGTTCCGCACCCTAAGTCAACAAAAACACCGGAGTAATATTGTGAATATTTATCTAAAAATTGATCTCCTATATCATATAAAAGCCAATTATGCCATCCTCTATTATTATGATATTTACTTGGTTTCATTAAAAAATTCTCTTATTACATTAGTAACTATTTTTATAGTTTCTCCATCCAAACCATAGTACATAGGCAACCTCAGTAATCTCTCACTCTCAACAGTAGTAAATTCATCACTGCCGTCAAACCTACCAAACTTTAATCCTGCAAGAGCAGAATGAAGTGGTACATAGTGGAATACTGCCAAAATATTATTTTGTTTCAAGTGTTCTATTAATGCAGTTCTTTCATCCAAATCTTTTACTTTGATATAAAACATATGAGCATTTTGAACAGAAGCATCTGGAATAGTTGGAAGACTAACCAAACCTTTATCTTCTAAAATTTTAAGTTCATCATAATATTTATTCCAACTATTTAATCTATCTTGATTTATTTCATCAGCTTTTTCAATATTACCAAATAGATATGCTGCACTTACATCATTCATAAGATAGCTACTTCCAATATCTACCCAAGAGTATTTATCTACCATACCTCTAAAAAATAAACTTCTATTTGTCCCTTTTTCTCTTATGATTTCGGCTCTTTGAATAAACTTTTCATTATTAATTATTAGGAGTCCACCTTCTCCTGCACTTGTATAGTTTTTAGTTTCATGGAAACTAAATGTTCCAAGATGACCAATAGTTCCAAGTGCTTTACCCTTGTAACGACTCATCATACCCTGTGCAGCATCTTCTACTACAAAGATTCCATGACGACTTGCAATATCCATAATAGTATCCATTTCACATCCGACACCTGCATAATGAACAGGTACTATAACTTTTGTTTTATCTGTAATAGCTTGTTCAATCTTTGTCTCATCTATATTCAAAGTATCTGGTCGTATATCTACAAACACGATTTTTGCACCACGAAGTACAAATGCATTTGCAGTTGATACAAAAGTATAAGAAGGCATGATTACTTCATCCTCCTCCTTTATATCTAAAAGTATTGCTGCCATTTCAAGAGCATGTGTACATGATGTTGTAAGAAGTGCTTTTTTACATCCTAACTTCTCTTCAAACCATTGATGGCACTTGTTTGCAAAGTATCCATCTCCTGATATTTTAGTACTATGTATTGATTCTAATATATATTTTTCTTCATTACCCGTTAATGGTGGTTTATTAAATGGTATCATCAAATTTTTCTTCATTGTTTAAATATTGTTTTTCCAGGTCTAATAAATCTTTTTTTCTATCTTTTAATCTTTTTGCAGGGTTACCGACATATATCCCCCATGGTTCAGTTGACTTAAGCACTAATGTCATTGAACCCACTGAAGTTCCTTCTTCTAGGATCACACCTGGCATTACAATTGATCCAGCACCAACAATAGTAAATTTTTTCAATATAACTTCTTTCATATATTCATTTTTATATTTTTTTGGAATTGTTGAATTTGTCATTGTTGCACCACTATAATCATCTGATTTAGTAAAAATTTGTACTCCATATGCAACTGTTGTAAAGTCTTCAAAAACAATACCCATTTCTCCACCGGCAACTAAACAAGTAGGAGTTATATGAACATTCCTACCAATTTTTATTTTTCCTGAAATAACACAAAAATCATCTATTCTTGAGTTATCATTAACTTCTATTTCATTATGATTGTAAATACTAGCTTTATCACTAATTTTTACATTTTTCCCAATATATTTAAAACCTAATTCTGCCAGTTGTTTTTGTGTGTAATATGCCATTTTAACCCTCAAATAAATTATTTAGTTGTTGAAGATAATTTTTTTCTGAAAAATATTCTTGAATTTTATTTTTATTATCTGCTTTGATAGTTTCATTTATCAAATCTAATTCAATGTTTTCTACATCAAAAATCTTTACATCTATATCTTTAAAAAGTTCCCAAGGTGTAATATCATTTCTTATGTAAACTTTCTTTCCAAGTCCTAAAAGTGTGATAATATTCCCCATCCCTTGCTGTCTTTTGTGTGCAAATATCGCTATGTCTATATCGCTTAGAAATTTTAAATACTTTTCAAAAGACATAAAATCTGTAAGAGCTATAAACTTATCTCCAAATATCTTTTTACCTTTTAAAATGACACTTTTCGCATATTTTTGATTTCCATAAGATAAGGGGGTAAATATTCTAATATTTTCATCTTTATAGGTTTTAAGTTTTTCAAGAGCTTGTATATGATTATTTGTTGGGTCTGCAGAGTTTCCTAATTGAATATTTACAGTATCATGTTCTTTTTCTTGAATATCATATTCTTTGTAAAGATTACTAGGATACATAAAACACTCATGATGTTCACCTTTGGCTCCATACCATTTTTGAGCTAGTTCGTAATCATCTTTTATATAGGTTATGAAATGCCCCATTTTAGAATATACCTTCTTTCTAATATAGTGTCTCATTTGTTCTATTTTTTTTGTTCTAGATTTATTATACACATAAAGATCCCCACCCCACATTACCCAATAGCATTTAGAAAGTAATATTTGATTAAAAAATAAAAATAAACTTTTATTATCACCAAAAAGCCCATGGAGTATGATTTTATCTGCATTTTGAGTATATTGCTTTAGTAACTTACTATATTTTAAATAATTTAATTTACTATTATAACTATCATCAAAATATAATACATTTAGTTTTTGTGGTATTTTTGCAATATTTTCTGAAACTCCACCTATAATTATAAATACATGCTCCTCAAAATCAAAATGCTCTTTTATAAACGTAATAAAAGGTCCTATGAACTTTTCATTGTGCATTAAATGAACATATTTATATAAACTCATATTAATTTAAAACTCCACAAAAATCTAGTTCACTCTTAATATCAAGTTTTTTAAACTCTTTATGCGCAACTAAAAAAGTAACAATATCAGCAGTTTTTATCATTTCTTTGTACTCAACTATAACAAACTCTTTATGACTCTTTATATTTGGTTCAACGACTACTATATCTAATCCATCTGCTTTCAATCTTCTAACTATATATAAGGCTGGAGATTCTCTTAGGTCATCTATATCTGGTTTAAATGCTAGACCCATACAAGCAATTTTTGCTTTTCGTCCATTTTTATTCTCATAAACTAGTGCCGCATTTTTTATTTTTTCTATTACCCACTCTGCTTTATAGTTGTTTACTTCTCTCGCTGTTCGTATCATCTTAGCAGTCTCTCCACCAGCATGCACTATAAACCATGGATCAACTGCTATACAGTGTCCACCAACTCCAGCACCTGGTTTAAGTATGTTCACTCTTGGATGTCTATTTGCTAGTTTTATAAGTTCCCATACATTTATGCCAAACTTATCACAAAGCATACTAAGCTCATTTGCAAATGCTATGTTAGTATCACGAAAACTATTTTCTGTAAGCTTTGCCATCTCCGCTGTTTTAGCATCGGTTTCAAATACTTCACCGTTTACAAATTCTCTATAGAACTCTGCCGTTTGCTTAGTTGCTTCTGGTGTAATTCCACCAACTATACGATCGTTTTCTACTAATTCTCTCATAATCTGACCAGGGAGCACTCTCTCAGGGCAATGAGCGATAAATATAGTAGAAGTATCGATGCCATTTTCTCTTAACACTTCTTCTACTCTATCTGTTGTACCTACTGGAGACGTAGATTCTAGTATAACTATATTTCCTTCTTTCACATATGGAGCAATGGATTTTGTAGCAGATAGTACATAATCTATATTTGGTATAAACCCTTCATGAAATGGAGTAGGAACTGCTAGAACAAATATATCTGCTTCCGTTGGTTTTATATCAGCCTTTAGTTTACTGCTATTTACAGCAGCATACACAAAAGCATGTAAGTCAGGTTCTACTATATGAATTTTTCCTTGATTTATAATATCTACCGTACTTTGAAGCACATCTACACCGTGTACATCATATCCTCTGCTTGCGAGTAAAGCAGATGTAGGAAGTCCTATATAGCCTAAACCTATGACACATACTTTTTTCTTCATTTAAACTTTTTCCTTAATAAAATTCACAATTCTTGAACAGGCTTTGCCATCTCCGTAAGGATTATATGCCCTACTCATCTTTGAGTACTCTTCATCTGAATCTAGTAAAAGCTGAGATTCTTTGATGATTTTTTCTTTATCTGTCCCTACAAGTTTTACTGTTCTTGCAACAAGAGCTTCTGGTCGTTCGGTAGTATCTCTCATAACAAGTACAGGTTTACCTAAAGATGGAGCTTCTTCTTGCACTCCACCGCTATCTGTGATGATAAAATATGATTTGTTCATCAAGTATAAAAATGTTTCATATTGAAGTGCTTCTATTAGATAAATATTTTCAACATCTGAGAGTAACTCTTTTACTGGTTTTTGTACATTTGGGTTTAAATGCACGGGATACACTATCTCTACATCAGGATTATTTATTGCTATATCTTTTAAAGCTTCACAAATATTAATAAAACCTTGGCCAAAGTTTTCTCTTCTATGTCCGGTCACAAGTATTAATTTTGAATTATCAATGTTTAATTTTAGATTATTAAAATACGATTCTATTTTTGTTTTTAGTTCTTGATTTTGTTCTATCTTTTCCAATGTCAAAAAAAGTGAATCAATAACTGTATTTCCAGTTACTAAGATATTTGCTTCACTTTTATTTTCTCTGAGTAAATTATCTCTGCTTGTAGTTGTTGGGGCAAAATGATAGCTTGCCAATACTCCAGTGATTTGTCTGTTTGCCTCTTCTGGCCAAGGACTATAAATGTCATGAGTACGCAGACCCGCTTCCACATGTCCAATTTTTATTTTTTGGTAAAATGCAGCCAAAGATGTTACACTCGAAGTTGTAGTGTCACCATGAACAAGGACAATATCAGGATTAAATTCAGAGAACACGTCTTTGATTCCAAGCAGTACATTTGAAGTTACATCATATAAATCTTGACCTGGCTTCATAATATCTAAATCATAATCAGGTTTTATTTCAAACATATCCAGCACTTGATCAAGCATTTCTCGATGCTGTGCAGTGACACAAACTTTTGTTTCAAAATCATTTGTATATTTCAAAAATTCTTTTACAAGAGGAGCCATTTTTATTGCTTCTGGGCGAGTGCCAAATACTATTAATACTTTTTTCATTCAATCCTCATTGTAATTTTTTCATTAACTCAAATGACATCTTTCAATCGAGGTATTTTCCAACTTATTTGTATCCGAAACCTGAAATAAGTTTAAATACCACTCAACAGTAATAACAATTCCACTCTCAAAGTCTTCATCAGCTTTCCAACCAAGTTCTCTCTCAAGCTTAGTAGCATCAATAGCATAACGTCTATCATGTCCTGCTCTATCTTCTACGAAAGTTATGAGTTCTTTATAACTATTTGTTTTTGGTACCTTAGAATCTAGTATAGTACATATTGTATCAACAATTTGAAGATTACTCCTCTCATTTCTTCCACCGATGTTATAAACATTAGCCTCTTTCCCAGAATGATATACTAAATCTATACCTTTACAGTGATCTAGTACATACAACCAATCTCTAATATTTTTACCATCTCCATAGATAGGGATAGACTCTCCAGCTAATGCTTTTCTGATAATAGTAGGAATGAGCTTTTCATTGTGTTGTTTAGGACCATAGTTATTTGAGCAGTTAGTTATGACTGTATTCATCCCATATGTTTCTTGGTATGAACGTACTATCATGTCAGAAGATGCTTTAGAAGCTGAGTAAGGCGAATTAGGAGCATACGGTGTTTCTTCTGTAAAGAGATCTGTTTCATTGAGTGTTCCATATACTTCATCAGTTGAGATATGGTGAAATCTACATCCTTTGTAGTTTTCTTTATATGTAAATGGTTTTTGCATCCAATACTTTTGAGCTACATCGATAAGAGTAAAAGTACCATTTACATTCGTCTCTATAAATACACCAGGATTCTTTATAGAGTTATCAACATGAGATTCTGCTGCAAAGTGAACAACACCTTGTATATCGTACTCAGTAAATATAAACTCTACAAGTTCACGATTACAAATATCTCCTTTGATAAATTTATATCTAGGGTTACCTTCACACTCTTTAAGGTTATCTAAGTTACCTGCATATGTAAGCAGGTCTAGGTTTATTAGATTATACTCTGGGTACTTATCTATAAAGTAAGGTACAAAGTTTGAACCTATAAAGCCTGCTGTTCCTGTTAATAGGATATTCTTTTTACTCATTATTTTCTTTCTCCCATTCTTCGTAGACATTCATCTAAACTATCTTTGTAATATGGAATAATTATATTAAATTCTTCTTTTATTTTCGATTTGTTTAGTAAGCTATAGTGAGGTCTGCTTGCAGGTGTAGGGTACTCTTTAGTTTCTATCGGATTAACTATGCAATCAATTTTAGCCATAGTCATAATCTCTTTTGCAAAGTCATACCAAGAAAGTACACCTTCGTTTGAGTAGTTGTAAATTTCAACTTTTTCATTTTTTATATTTGGCATTATATCTAAGATAGCTTTTGCTAAATCTCTAGCATATGTAGGAGTTCCCACTTGATCAAATATTACACCGAGTGAATCTCTTTCTCGACCGAGTCTAATCATAGTCTTTACAAAGTTAGCTCCAAAACTACTATATACCCATGATGTTCTAATAATGATAGAATTTGTTAGATTTACTTTTTGCATGGCTACTTCACCATCTAATTTAGTTTTTCCATATACTCCGTTAGGGTTTGTTTCATCTGCTTCATTATATGGCTTATAGTTCTTTCCATCAAATACATAATCAGTTGATACATGTATGAGTTTGATATTCTTTTCTTTAGAAATGATAGCTAAAGACTTTACAGCTAAGTGATTGATTTTGTCTGCGTTCACTTCATCTGACTCTACTTTGTCTACAGCTGTATATGCTGCACAATTTATGATAGTGTTTATATTATTTGTTTGGATAAACTCTTTAATATCTTCTTCATAAGTAATATCTAAAGAATTTCTATCTGTAAAGAAAAAAGTATAGTCGTAGTTACTAGATAATTTTCTTATCTCTGAACCTAGTTGACCATTACTTCCAGTTACTAAGATATTATTCATAGTAGTTCACACCATATTCAAATATATCTTTAGTCTCTGAGAGTTTAGGTTGGGTAGTATCTTTAGCAGATAAGTTAATCTCTGAATGTTCTAGTATCCAGTCAATGCCAAGTACTTCATCATCAAAAGCTATCCCTCTATCATTCTCTGGTGAATAGTAACTATCTACTTTATAAGCAAAGGTAGTGTTATCTTCTAGAACTATAAATCCATGAGCAAATCCACGAGGAACAAGCATTTGTTTTTTATTTTCTGCTGTAAGTTTTACTGCCACATGTTTACCAAATGTAGGACTATTACGCCTTATATCGACAGCTACATCCAATACACTTCCCTCAATCACTCTTACTAGTTTAGTTTGGGCATCAGGTGCTAATTGGTAATGAAGACCTCTTAAAACACCTTTAGAACTTTTAGATTCATTGTCTTGGCAGAAGTCGATTCTAAATCCAAGAAACTCTTCTAGTTCATCTGCACGGAAAGTTTCTATAAAGTATCCTCTGCTATCTCCATGAACTTGTGGTTCTATGATTACAACACCTGGTATCTCAGTTTTTATAAAATTCACTATATCTTACCCTGCTCAGCTCTACGGATAAGGTATTGACCATATTGGTTTTTCTTTAATGGCTGAGCGAGTTCTAGAAGTTTCTCTTTAGAGATATATCCCATCTCAAATGCTATCTCTTCGAGACATGCAACCTTTAAAGATTGACGATTCTCAATAGTTTGGATAAAAAGACTAGCTTCAAGTAAACTCTCATGTGTTCCAGTATCTAGCCAGGCATAACCACGACCCATAAGTTCAACTTTTAATCTTTGCTCATTTAAGTAATCCTGATTGAGAGTGGTTATTTCTAACTCTCCTCTATCACTTGGTTCTACTAGTTTAGCTTTTTTCACTACATCGTTAGGGTAGAAGTATAAACCTATTACTGCATAGTTAGATTTAGGCTCAGTTGGCTTCTCTTCTAAAGATGTCACTTCACCATTATCATTAAACTCAGCTACACCATATCTCTCTGGATCTTTTACGTAGTAACCAAATACTGTAGCTTTATTCTCAGACTTTGCATTCTTAACACTTTGTGCTAAAAGATTAGTAAGGCCATTGCCATAGAAAATATTATCTCCGAGTACTAAACATACATCATCATTTCCTATAAACTCTTCACCTAATATAAAAGCTTGTGCAAGACCATCTGGAGATGGTTGTACTACATAAGAAAAGTTCATACCGATATCTGAACCATCGCCTAAGAGCTCTTCAAATCTTACTAAATCATTTGGAGTTGAGATAACAAGTACTTCTGTAATTCCTGCTAGCATTAAAACTGACAGTGGATAATAAATCATAGGTTTATCGTAGATTGGAACCAGTTGTTTAGAGACACCTTTCGTGATTGGGTAGAGTCTTGTACCGCTTCCTCCAGCTAGGATTATGCCTTTCATTTATTCTGCCTTTATTTTGATTTTTTCAACTTATCTTTCAAAATAATCTTCCCACTTTCAACACCTGGCTGGTCATAAGCATTTATATACATAAATTTTGCACATAGAGATGTTAAAATCTCATACTCATACATTAATCCAGCTATTGACCTTTCAGAGACTCCATCTATTGTCATTACATCACATGGAATATCATTTAAGTTATTTATCGATTCTATTGTCGCATCTGCTTGCTTATTTATAAGTGATGAAAATTCTATCCCATCTATATAATCAAGTTCCTCAAGTCCATCTAGTTTTATTGATGGAATTTTCAAGTCATTGTCAAAATCTTCAACTTTAATAACTGTTACAGTTTTATCTCTCTTACCTTCAACTATAAGTTGTAAAAAAGAATGTTGATCAATTGGTCCTATAATACCGATGGGTGTTAGACCTTGTCTTGTACTATTTATGTCAACCTTTCCTAAGCTTTCACCCCAAAGTTGAATATACCACTTATTAAATCCTTCAAGTCTAGATGAATAAGAAAAAATAACGTTAATATTAAAACTATTTTTATACTCAGTAAAAAATCTTGCTTTTTTCATAAGCCTGTGATAGGCTTCCTTATTGTTAAAAAAAGAATCGTATATATCTCTAGCACCACCAAGTAACTCATCTATATCTATACCAACAACTGCAAGTGGCAACAAACCTACAGCGCTAAAAACAGAAAATCTACCCCCTACATTTTTTGGTATTTCAAAAGTTTTCATCTCATTCGTTTTAGCATACGTACTTAATTTAGAATCATGCTCTGTAATTACTACTGTATTATTTTTATTACATGTAACAAGTGAATTTATATACTTAAATATTGATACTGTTTCAATCGTAGTCCCAGATTTGGAGATCACGATAAACAAAGTATCTTCTAAATCGATATTTTCTATTTTAGATTTAATATCTATTGGATCTGTAGTTTCGAGGAAAAAAAGTTGTTTATCTAAGTTTTTTGAATGTTTTAAAAATTTATATATTGCATAGGTGCCAAGTGTACTTCCACCTATCCCTATCACTACTATATTTGTTTGCTTAACAGTTTTAGCATACTCAATATAACTACTTGTATCATTGTTTACAAGATTATAATAGCCTATATACTTTTTTTCTTCCAACATCTCTCGGAAGATATCATGATCAGATATAGTTGGGTTAAAGTTATGTTCATAATTCATTAAAATTCTCTCTTATTCTCTAATTTTTAGAAATACCGGAAACCTTGGATTTCCTTTTGATGTTAATCCATAATACTTAAATGTTATTATAGCACCTATTTTTGGAGGGTCTCTTCTTTCTTGAATATTTAATCCACTACCTATTTTTATAATTTTTCTATTCTCCATCCTACAAGAAAGTGAACCTACTATATCTACATACTTTCCTTGACCTTTATTGTAGCCAACTACTTCACATTCTGTATCTATAAAGCTTTTAACTTTTAAAGCCTTTTTAGTTCGACCCGTATAATATTTTAAATTTCCATCCCGAACCACTAAACCTTCTCCACTTTTTTTTTCAATAGTTTTTAAAAAATTCTCAAGATGTTCTTTACTTTTTATTTTAACTTGCTTAATGAGTTTAATATACTTCGTATCTTTTACTTTTTGAAGTCTTTGAATTAAATTACCTTTTGTATTTGGAACTTCAAAAACATTGTAGGTTAATGTATTCCATCTTTCATGTGCAATTTTTTTATTAACAATCGAGACAATATTTGAGAAGTCGTTTCTTTTAGTCCATAGTTCACCATCGAGTTCATGCTTTGGAAAATCTTTAATAAAAAAACTAGGAACTGCAAAAACTCTACCAGAGCGAGATATTAATTTTTCTCCATCCCAATACCCACGTACCCCATCAAGCTTTTCACTCATATACCAAGTAGTAATATTCATATCCTGAGTATACTTATCTAAGAGTAGTAAGTCTGGTTCTTTAGCTTCTAAAGTAAAAAATATAACCATAAAAAGCAATAGTCTCATAGCTAACTAAATTTTTAACTTGTATATTTTTGAATGAGGATTCGCTATAACCTTTTCAAAAAGTGTTTTATCGTATTCTTCTAGTACAAACAATTGAATATACAAAGAGTTATATGTCTTTTCATCTACTAAAACAAATGTCTTATACGCTGACATATATATAAGACTTAAATTTGAAGAAAAATCAACATATTTTACCTCTTTCTTAAATTCTTGATTTCCTAAATACTTAGTTGTTACCAACCTTCTTATTGTAACTTTCTTACCATTGATATCTAAACTTAAATTTGATTTATTTAAAGATATATTTCCAGAGAGTTTAATATCACTTTGCGTCTCTTTAAAGTTTCTACTAATAAAAAAAGTTGGCGACTTATACTTTTCCCCTGTCATCAAGTCCATGTTTGAAAACATATTTATTGTTGGATAAATACTTAACATCTTAAAGGGAAGATAAAAATATATATCTCGTGTTTTTTTAGGTAACTCTATATCCGTTCCAAGAGACAATAAAAAATCATTGGTATCAGTAAAACCATATTGCTTAGTCATTTCTTCTATATTTGTAAAAAGCTTTACTCTGTCTGATTCATTTAAATCTTGATTCTTTTTCGCTATTGCGAATGCTTTTTCTGTAAATTCAACATCAAGTCTTGCCATTTTTGCTGATTCTTCAGCTGGTGAAGTCAACATAAAACTAAGAGGGAAGTTTACACTTCCACTATGTTTTGCCCCATCACCTAAAGTTTTAACATCTGAATAATAGCGAATTGGATAACCATAATCCCACCAAGAAATAACATAGTCTTCTCTATTAGCTTTTGATTTTAATACATCAAGTGTTGCGACTTCATCAGAATTCATTACAGTCGGTACCTTATATTCATCTATATGTTGATAATTAGGAAAGAGTATTGCTAAAGTTAAAACAACATATGATAAATACCTCACACTTTTCTTATCTGTTATATAAGCCGTAATTTCAGTGATTAAAAAAGCAATACCAAAAGCTAAAATAGGAACTGCATAAATAGTAAATCTTAGACCACCTAAACTTGCTAAGAAACCAAGCCCAATCATTGGAAGTGACAATAACATTATCTTATGCCTATAGACTAAAAATAAATAACCAATAAATGATAAAATAAATGTAATAGTATGCCCACTTATACGATTTGCAAAAGTCTCAAACGGAATTTTTCCAGCTTCACGAACAGTTTGCATAACAGCAAAAAAATGTAAATTTAAACCTGTTTCATTGACAATTGTTTCCCCTGCAAATATATATATTTTTAGTCTTAACCATATAGGGTCAAAACCACCAGACACAAAAAATAAAACGATAGATATTCCTAATATAGGATATATAAATTTTTGAAAATTTTCTTTTTTAAAGATATAAAAAGCAGTTAAAAGTAACGGAAGTCTAATTAGTCCATCAATATTGAGCATTGCTAACATCATAATTGCCAAAAGTTTATAATTGTAAAGATTTTTTCTATCAAAAACTAAGGTATAGAACAAAATAAGTCCAAAAAATGAGAATTCTAAGGAGTAACTTTGGGGATACCACCACCTATATACTAAAATATCTACTGCAGCAATAAGTAAATACCTATCTTCATTTGTATCAATTGCCCAAATAATAGCCCAAAGTAAAAACATGGGAAGAACAATATTTAGCATGTCTGTATCATAATATCCAACCATCGTACGATTGTAATAACTCCATGCTATTGAAGCTAAGAGTGCAGCTATCAATCCCATATCTAAGTTTTTCAAATCTCTAGCTATTAAAATTATTGGAATTACTACTAAGGAGCTTAAAAATACTGGCATATAAAGAATGATGCTCTCAAAAGAAAACGGCAATATAAAAGCAAGAAAAGCTGTAAGTTGTGATGGAGCCCAGGTAATTGGAGATAAGTCATTATCTTGAGAAGTTCCGCTTAATATATCTCGTGCACCTTCTGCCCAAAAATATCCATCATTCGTATTTATCATAAACTGACCGGCATATTTAAAAGCTTCTAGATCTTGAAACTGATATATCCAAATCATCCGCATTAAAACAGAAAAAGTGAATGCTATTAAAATATAAAGTATTGTTTGTTTTGTTTCTAATGTTAGATTATTCATAGAGTTTTATTCTTCCTTCATACTCTTTAATATCTGATATTTTATCATATTTTATAGCACCTTTTAAAAGGAGCTTGTATTTTTGATGTAACATATCTTTTACTATCTCATTTTTATTTGTATGCATGAATTTCTCCAAAGACTTTACTCGAAACCTATCCATGCCCCAGTGTTTAAAACTCAGTTGATTTTCGTGCCCTGCATATTTAGTAATTAATTTTTCATCTATTAGCCCTATTTCATTATCAAACGCTATTCGCAGCCATAAATCATAATCTTCACACACTTCTAAAGATTCATCAAACAAGCCTTTTCTTTCGAATAAACTATGGTGAAGTATACTCGCTGATGGCGCAATTATACAATGAGATAAACATTTATCAAAAATAGCTCCACCATGCTTTTTAAATTTTTTAGGAATTTTTACTTCTACATCATTTCTAATCCACTTTTCATCTGTATAACTCATTAATACACTTGGATTATCTTGATGAAACACTCGCTGTTTTTCAAGTTTTCTTTCGTCCCAAGTATCATCTGAATCTAGAAATGTAATCCATTCAAATTTTGCATTTTTTATTCCTACATTTCTTGCAGAAGACACCCCTCTATTTTTTTGATAAATATAAATTATATTTGGAAAGTTTTTTTGTATGTCTGAAGTATTATCGGTTGAGCCATCATCGACAATGATAACTTCTTTGGGGAGGTAAGTTTGAGAAAAAACTGACTCTAATGCTCTTTTTAAAAACTCATATCGGTTATATGTTGGGATTACAACCGATATATTCACTCTTTTCTACCAGACTTTTATTTCGTTATAAACACTGTCTCTCTCAACTGGAGTAAAACCAGAATTCTTAATCAATCCCACAAATTCTTCTAAATCAACACCATTTGCACTTTTCGCTCCTGCCGCTGAATTAATAGACTCTTTTTCTATTGTTCCATCCATATCGTTCGCACCAAATTCTTGAAGAACTAAAGCTAAGTTTACTGTCGAAGTAACCCAGTACGCTTTTAAATGTGGAACGTTATCTAGTACTATCCTTGCAATTGACATAGTCTTTAGAATCTCATTTGCAGTTATTGGTGCCTCAATTTTTAGATAATTATTTTCAGTTTGATACACAAGAGGAATAAAAGCATTAAAACCACCTGTTTTATCTTGAAGTTCACGGATACGCATCATATGATCAATTCTGTGTTCACGTTTTTCTACATGACCAAAAAGCATAGTAACATTAGACTGTTTTCCACGCTCATGCCATTTTTGATGAATGTCTAACCATTGCTCAGAAGTCACTTTACCTTTACAAATGTAATCACGAACTTCTTCATCAAAAATCTCTGCTCCACCACCTGGCATAGAGTCAACACCATTTGCAACCATTAGGTCAATAATTTCATCATAGCTTTTGTCATAATGGCGTGCTAAGAAATCAACTTCAGCTGCAGTGAGGGCTTTTACATGCATCTGTGGAAATTTTTCTTTAATCTTTTTAAATATCTCTAAATACCAATCAAGTCCGGTATCCGGATTATGTGCAGAAACAATATGAACCTCTTTTACTCCACGTGACTCTACATCTTCAACCGTTTTCATAATTTCATCATGTGTCATTGTATATGGATTTGGATTTTTTCTATTGGCTGCATAGGCACAAAACTTACATACATCTGCACAAATATTTGTTGGATTGATATGACGATTTATATTAAAGTAAGTTTTTTTGCCATGTTTTTTTTCTCGTATAGAATTTGCTAACTCTCCTAACTCAAAGAAATCCATCTCATAAAGACTTAATGCCTCATCAAAATCTATACGTTCGCCTGCTATTATTTTATCTCTTACATTCATCTTTATAATCCTGGTGCTTTCCACATTGAAGTTGTTATATTATCATCAACTAATTTTAATTGTGCCTCATACGCCTGAAGCCATTTTTCTTTTATTTTACCATAGAGTTCATGATTTTGCATATTGGGTATATATTCTTTATCCCATACAACTAATTCTTTTGAAGCTTGAGTAAGAGATGAGTAAATTCCAGCCCCTACTCCAGCTGCTATTGCACCACCAAGGGCAGTGGCTTCTGTTACTTTGGGGATTTTAACTCTACATCCAGTTACATCTGCTAAAGTTTGTGACCAAAGTTTACCTTTAGAAGCTCCACCTGCAAAAACTAGTGTCTCAATCTCAACACCTGTAAACTCTTTTATTTTCTCTAAATTTATTGCAGAAACAATACACGCATTTTCTTGCAAAGATTTAAACATTGAAGCTTTATTGCATACTCCAGAATCAATAGATAGATTTAAAAAACTCGGTGCGGCATGATACCATTTTCCATATTTCATAACATCTGAAAAAATTGGTAGAATTCCATAAGAACCTACCGGTACATTCTTCGCTTTTTGCTCAAGTAAAGTATACACATCTATATTCAAATCTTTAGCTTCTAGTTTCTCTAAATCACAAAATGCATCACGAAACCATCGCATAACTAAACCGCTAAAAAAAGTAATTCCCTCAGCTTGAGAAAGTCCAGCTACAACATGAGGATTTACTCGAATTCCCATATCTTTTGGAGGTTTTACATCACTTGGAATGTTTACTATTTGTTGCCAAAATGAACCACCTAAAATTGCTGCTTGAGAATTTTCAACAATTCCTAAACCAGCCGAACCTAGTTGTACATCTCCACCACCCATAACTACTTTTGTAGTTGATGATAGTCCTGTTTCTTTAGAAGCACTTTCAGTTACATTTCCAATAATTGTTCCAACTTCATAACATGGTGGAAAAATATCATCTTTAATTGCTACTTTAGTAGCCATTTCCTGAACCCAGTCACGGTTTTTGAGTGAAAAAATTCCAGTTGTTCCACCATTACTTGGATCAGTTGCAATTACTCCACTAAGCTTTGCTAGTATCCAATCCCCAATCATAGAGATATTTTCCACTTTCTCGTATAGCTCAGGTTTATTGTTTTTGAGCCACATAATTCTAGGTAAGGCACCTAAAGCAAAAGTTTGTCCAGAAGAGGCATAAAATTCCTCTTCTAGTCCATCAAAATTCTCTTTTAGATACTTTACTTCTTTCTCTGCTCTCGCATCTACATTTGCCACAGCCCAAAGTTCTTTGCCGTCTGCATCATAAAGAACAATCCCTTCACGCATACTAGTAGCACTCAGGGCTACAATATTTTCACCGCTAAGTTTTGCTTCTTCCAATGAGTTATGTATACATTCACATACTATAGGCCAGTTTTTATTAAAGTCAAAACTCATAGAGTTTGGCACACCATCTTCTTCGAGATGTGTCCACTCTTGCTGAGACATTGAGATCTGATTACCCTGAGTGTCAAATATAACTGCTCGAACACTTCCAGTTCCCGCATCAATAGCCATTAAGTATTTCATATTTATTTCTTTAACTTTGCTTGTTCTAGTTCCCAGTATTCCATCTCAAAACTATCTTTATGACTAATTGATTTATAGCCACCAAGTTTATCTGCTTCAAGTACAGACTGCATTGTATGGGTTACAATGTCATTTATCACATCGACTTCTTTTTGAGAACTACCAAAACTTACAATTCCAAAATCTTTAATCACAGCATATTTAGGTTTTGCTTCAAGCATAATCTCTTTTTTTCTAAATTGTCTAAAATAGTTTTCATACTCAATTTTAAAAATTTCAAGAGCAGAATCTACATCTGTATCTTCTAAAATCATAGGTATTCTTTTTGTTCGTATAATATGCTCAGGAGTAAGTACACCACGTGTAGCAAATTGCGATAGATTAGGTTGTGAAGCATAATGAACTGCCAAAGGAGAACGGTTTACCTTCATAAAATCACTTATTTTTCGTAAACTTTCAACATTAAAATCTTTTGGTTTCTTTACTTCAATGTCTACTTCTGCATTCTCTTCTAAAAAGATTTCCGCTTTACTAACAGCTTCTATCATTTTGTCATATGACTTCTTCGCATCATCATCAAAAGTAAAGATGCCATGATTATGTAAAATAATCCCTTCACATGTATTCCAGTCCAAGTCTTTTAACATTTCATTAATCTTAGATGCTAGAATAAATCCAGGCATGATGTAGGGAACTATCAAAAAGTTAGGAAATGTGTTTTTAATGTTTTCTTTACCAGTCATAGAATTAGACATTGTCACAATTGCATCAGCATGTGTATGATCTACTACTTTAAAAGGAATGATTGCATGAAGTATTGCTTCAACAGAAGGATTTGGTGCTGATCTATCAATCATCGCAGCTTTTTGTCCACTTACCATATCTGAATCACTAAGCTCTTTGAGCTCAGCCATCTCTAAAAGTGTTTTCATTTTTACAGGTGCGAAGCCTTCAGCCTTGATCGAAACTAAATCCCAACCAGAGCCTTTCACTAAAAGTATATCTTCACCATCAACAACAGTTTTTACAGAAGTATTTCCACCACCATGAAGAACAAGTTCATCACTTCTACCAAGTAAGTTAGAAGTATAAACTCTCATCTCTAAGTCAGTTATATAGTTCTTAGATTCTTCATCAGACCATAAGTTTTCCATATTATTTTAGTTTCTCGAAAATTTCTAAAGCATCCAGTTTTTCCCAAGGGTAATCACTCTGACCAACTTGACCACGAGCGGCTACGTCAGCATAAAGGAAAGTCTCAGCACTTGGTTTATCCAGTCCAAATTTCTTTGTAATCCAGTTTGGAGTTAAAGAAAAACTCTCAGCTACAAAAGTAGATAATTTATCATCATCAATGCCATCAATCATCGTTCCATATGTATCTACTGAAACAGACGTTGGTTTTGCTACACCGATGGCGTAAGAAAGTTGTACAGAACACTTTTTCGCAAGTCCAGCAGCAACAACATGTTTAGCTATCCATCTACCTGCATAAAGTCCAGAACGGTCAACTTTAGTGTAATCTTTAGAAGATTGTGCTCCCCCACCGATAGGCGCATACCCACCAAAACTATCAACAATAAGTTTTCTACCTGTTAAACCAGAATCATGAAGAGGAGAATGACTTACATATCTTCCAGTTGGGTTGAGGTGAACTATTGTTTTTTTAGGATCATATAATTCTGTTGGAAGACCAGCATCATCTATAAGACCTTGAAGTAAAGCTCTTACTTCAGTAATATCCATGTTTTCATTTGAAGGAGCAGATACAACAATCGTGTGAATTGACTGAGGCTCACAGTTTTCAAAATTTTCTTTATTTCCATAGTCAAGTGTAACCTGCGTTTTAATATCAACACCAAGTTTATGATTATGCTTGAGTGCATAGTGATATACTTTATCACTCAATATACGAGCGTATGTAATAGCCGCTGGCATAAAATCAGCTGTTTCGCTTGAAGCGTATCCAAACATGATCCCTTGATCACCAGCACCAGTTTCACCATCTTCTTGATCAACACCTTGGTTAATATCTGGAGATTGGCGATTAAGTAAAACTTGTACCTTTACTTCTTCTGGATATAAGCACTGCTCTTTTGTAAAGCTACTCTTACCATCATAACCGATTCCAATAAGAGCATTTTTAACAATTTGCTCATAGTCTTCGTCTGAAAGATTTGCTTTAGATGTTACTTCCCCACCAATTATCACATGATTACCTGCGACAAAAACTTCACTTGCCACACGTGATTGTGAATCTGCTATTATTAAAGCATCAACAATACTATCTGCAATAATATCCGCACATTTATCTGGGTGTCCTGGAGCTACTACTTCACTTGTAAATAAATACATTCTATTCCTTGAATTATTATCAGATTATTCGCATAATCTAGTTTGAAAAGTAAAAACTACTTTTCGCATTTCTTAAAAAGGTTAACCTAAGATAGATTAACTTAAAACCTCTAACTCATCACTATACTTTTTTTCGCAATACGGCTCAAATGAAGATTTATACACAGCGTAATGGGCAGATGCTTTATGTCCATCTAAAGCTGCTTCATCTCTCCAACTTTCATATGCCATAAATTTTCTACGGTTTTCTTCATATTGAAAAATTTCATAAAATATACAGCCATCTTCTATCTTGCTTGGTGCTACCATAGCAGATAGAAGTTCTTTCATTTTATTTTCACTACCCTCTTTGGCAATGAAAGTAACACGCTTAGTAATTGTCACAATGTTTCTCCTAAAAATAAGTAAAAGATTGTATCGAATTTAGATTAGTATAATATAATGTAAAAAATAAATTAGGAATTTAAGTGGATATCAAGTTACAGATAGAAGAAATAATCGAAGAAAATGGTTCAGATTTTGAACTTTCTAAACTCTTTAAAGCCTATATAAATGAATATAAAAGTTCTTTACCTACACTTTTTGAAAGTTCTCAAGGAAAAGATTTTCTAGTTAAACATACAAAAAAACTAGACTCAATCATTGACTTAATGTATAAAACAACTCTAAGACGAGTTTTTGGAAACTATTTACCTATGCGAGGCTCTATTCCAATTGCAATAGTTGCACTTGGAAGCTATGGAAGAGAGCAACTTTGTGTACATAGTGACATTGATTTACTCATTGCATATAAAAAAATTGATGGATACAATAGCGAAGTTATCATAGAAAGGTTTTTTTATCTCGCCCTTGATGCTGGATTAAAACTTGGACATCGAGTACATGAAACAAGTGATCTCTTTATTGCTAGTAATGAAGACATCACGATTAAAACTTCTTTAATGGAATCAAGACTTATCACTGGTTCACCATTTACTTGGCACGATATACAAAACCAACTTCAAAAAATTCGTCTTCACAATCAAAAAGAATTCATCTTAGCTAAGGTCGAAGAAGCCCAAACTAGAAGAAAAAAATACCCAACTTCTATGCAACCTAACATCAAAGAAGGGGTTGGTGGTCTTCGTGACTCACAACTCATTGTTTGGATAGCACAAACTATGTATGGAATTAAGACATTAAAAGACTTAACTGGCGAATTAATGACTGAACAAGAATATAAAGAATATAGAGTAGCATTAGAATTTCTATTTCGCGTGCGTTCTGCACTTCACCTTATTGTTGGAAAACAAGAAGATAAACTTTTATTAGAGTATATGCCTCAAGTCACTTCAATGCTAGGGTTTAAGGATCCAAGAAAGATGGCTACAAAAGTACTACAGGCACAGTGGCGTATAAATAACTTTACACAAATTTTTGTAAAAAAAATGATACGTCCATATATTGCAGATAAGTCCTATGTAAGTAAGTTTAGAAAATCAAGAATTACAAAAGGGATATATGCTCTTGATGATAGATTATATGCTTCTTACAATCTCAAACCACTTCCTGTCAACTCTCTTTTAGAAATTTTAATTCAGTTACCCGACCTCAATTATAAGTTTGATGCTGGCTTTTTAAATCAATTTACATATACAGCGATTAAGCATCCCCTCAGTGGAAAAACATATCATTTATTAAAAGAATTATTAAGGAAAGACAATATGTATTGTTTTCTCAAACTCTTTTAC
Organism: Sulfurimonas sp.; assembly: GCF_047622445.1. Lineage (GTDB taxonomy): Bacteria > Campylobacterota > Campylobacteria > Campylobacterales > Sulfurimonadaceae > Sulfurimonas. The sequence goes on along the minus strand of NZ_JBLHOE010000020.1, from coordinate 4,845 downwards.
GATGCGGGTATTTTGCATGAGCTTTTTTCAAACTTCAGAAAAGTACTTCACCTACCACAATTTGATGGATTTCACACATATCCAGTAGATATACATTCTATAAAGTGTGTGGAGGCTCTAGAAAATATTAAAGATCCTTTTATAAAAGAACTACATAACTCTTTAGATACTGATGAGAAACTTCTTCTCAAAATTGTGACTTTATTTCATGATACAGGAAAGGGTCGTAAACAGGATCACAGTGAGGTTGGCGCTAAGCTTATAGTACCTTTTACTAGAAAACTAGGTATCAATGAAGAGTTAATTAAAAGAGCTGTAGTATTAATTAAACATCATATTTTAATGAGCTCTGTAGCCTTTAAAGAAAATATACACAATGAAAAAACACTTTACAAATTCATGTCAAAAGTTGGAGATGCAAAAAACCTACGACTCCTTTATATTCATACATATGCCGATATCAATGGTGTTTCAGGCGATACATATAATGGATTTAATTCTAAATTATTATTTGATTTGTATAAGAGTGCCCTTGAAGTGTCTGAAAACTCAGATAGAATTACAGATGCAAAAAAACGATTAAATATAGAAAAAAAACTTAAAAATAATTTAGAATTTAAAAAATTGTCTACTATTATAAAAAAGAAAATTTTAACTATTGAGTCTAATCTCTTCTTTTTCAAGCATACCCCTATAGATATAATAGAAATCGCTAAAATTGCCAAAGACACTAAAAACTATACTTTTAATATTAAGCATGAAAAAGCACTTTCAATTGAAATCTATAGAAAAATTCCACTTAATATTGGGTACCTTTTAGCTACACTTTCTCATCTTGATGTTGGAAGCATGGAAATATTTACCTTATTTAATGATATCAAATACTTCAAAATAGAATTCCAGAATAATATAGATATAGACGAGCTTATTGAACTTGAGCAAGTAATAGAAAATGCTTTTGATATGACTCGGAAAGTAAAACTACAAGATATCCATTTAAAAAGGGAATGCATTACTATTGATCGTGATCATTCACTTACTCATGCTGAAGTTGCTATTAATACTACAAACCAGAGAGGTTTACTTGCCTTTGTAATGAGTGTGTTTGAAGAACTTGGCATCAATATAATTACAGCAAAAATCCACTCTTCAAAATATAGAGTGAGAGATAGCTTCTTAATGGAAAAACAAAAAGAAATATGTAATAATGTTGACAAAATTTATGAGTTATTAATTAATAAGGACACTGAATGTGCGGAATTGTTGGATACTTAGGTAGTAAAAATACAAAAGAGATACTTCTCGATGGATTGAAAGAACTTGAGTATAGAGGCTATGATTCTGCAGGTATCGCTGTTTTACAAGATAATAATTTTTCCAACTATAAAGCTGTTGGTAAGCTTGTTAATCTTGAAGAAAAAACGAAAGACTTTTTCACGGATGGTTTTGCTATAGGTATTGGTCATACTCGTTGGGCGACACATGGAAAACCAACTGAATTAAATGCACATCCACATTTAGGCGAAAGTTCTTATGTTGTTCATAACGGTATTATTGAGAACTATGTTGCACTCAAAAATTCTCTTGAAGCTGATGGAGTAAAATTTTTAAGTCAAACTGACACAGAAGTTATAGTTCACCAATTTGAAAAAAACCTAAAAACTGTAGAAAATGCATTTGAAGCATTTGAGAGAACTATCGCACAACTTCAAGGTGCCTATGCAATTTTACTCGTCACAACAGGGGAAGACGAAAAGATTTTTTTCGCAAAACATGGTTCACCTATGCTTGTCGGAGTTAACGCTGAAAATGAAAAATATTTTGCATCTTCAGATACTCCCCTTATCGGTCATGCACGTGAAGTAAACTACTTTGAAGATGGAGACTACGGTTATGTCTCTAAGAATGAAATTGTAATTTTTGCACAAGATGGGAAAAAAACTGAACCTAGCTTTTCTAAAATATCCACGAACAGATTATCCGCACAAAAAGATGGCTATCGGTTCTTTATGGAAAAAGAGATTTATGAACAAAGTGATGTTATTGCTGATACTCTTATAGGAAGACTTGGTGTTGATGAAATTACGTTTAATGAACTAGACCCTAAACTTTTCAACGGGATTAATGAGATTAAACTTTGTGCCTGTGGAACATCTTATCACTCCGCGCTAAGTGCTTCTTATATGTTTGAAAGATATGCGAAGATTAGATGTTCAGTAGAAATTGCGAGTGAATTTAGATACCGAGAGCCATTAATGTCTAAAGATACACTTTTTGTAGTTATCTCACAAAGTGGTGAAACAGCTGACACACTAGAGACTTTAAAAATGGCAAAAAAAGCTGGACTTAAAACTTTAGTTATTTGTAATGTAGATAACTCTTCCATGGTTAGACTAGCTGATGCTTGTATCTTAACTCGAGCAGGGATAGAAAAAGGAGTAGCATCAACGAAAGCATTTGCAACACAAGTAACTGTTTTTTGGATGTTAAGTCTTTATGTAGCAAGATTGAATAATTCTATGGATTCTAAAGAGTTAGCAAAACAAATTCATCTTCTTCGCGAAGTTCCAGCTAGCGTAAAGGTTACAGATAAAATGCATGAAAGAATCAAAAGATTGTCTAAGAGATACCTTCATGGTCATGGTTTTTTCTTCATAGGACGTGATGTATTTTTCCCTCTTGCTCTTGAAGGTGCTTTAAAATTAAAAGAGATTTCATATCTTCATGCAGAAGGCTATCCAAGTGGTGAAATGAAACATGGTCCTATCGCGTTAGCTGATCCCGAGCTCTTTACAATTGCCCTACTTCCGCAGCATCTACTATATGAAAAGTCAAAAAGTAATGTGGAAGAGCTTAGTGCAAGAGACAGTACTATCTGTGCCATCTCCGCTTTAGAGTTTGATAAAGCAGATGACTTTATTCAAATTAATGAATGTCAAGACTATATGTTAGAATTTTTCGAAATGATGGTTGTTGTACAACTTCTTTCTTTAGAAATCTCTGTAAGACTTGGAAATGATGTTGATATGCCAAGAAATCTTGCTAAATCTGTAACAGTAGAATAAAAAGCACCCTATTCATAGTAAATAGATACTTATAACTCTTAAATATTCTAGCTAACATAATTAAAATATTGATTACTTATTTACTCATTCTTAAAATATTATATTAAACAAACCTTATTTTTATTTTAGCAGGCTATAATTAAATTAAATTTTATATTAAAGTGAACTTGATGCAATCAAAAACAAAAATTTTATTCATAGTTACTGCTATGCTTTTTACCCTAGGTCTAGCTACCATTATTAATGTAGCACTAAACTTTAGAGATTACAGTATTAAAAATGCTATTGAAAAATCTCAAATGACGGCTAATATTATTGAAGATGGTTTAACTGCACACATGGTCAATGGTACTATGGATAAAAGGCTCTATTTCCTCGATCAAATCTCAAGGAATGATGAAATAAAATCACTTTGGCTAGTTCGTTCACAAAGTGTAATTGATCAATATGGAGCTGGATTTAATAATGAAACAGTACGTGATGCCATAGATGAAAAGGTTTTAAACACTGGAAAAATGATACAAGAAATCGTTGAACATACAAATGACATACTTCTACGAGTCACTATTCCTTATAAAGCAAACCAAAATAGAGAAGGTGCTAATTGTCTTAATTGTCATAATGTACAAAGTAATCATGTCCTTGGTGCTATTAGTATGGAGTTTGACATTAGTGATATGAGAACTGACGGTATGATTACTCTCATCAAAATTTTAGGTATAAACCTTATCTTTACAATAATTGTTCTTATTCTTATCAATAAATATGTATCTCCGTACACAAAATTATTCTCAAATATGCAAAAAGGTGTAACTAAAGCTTATCGTGGAGACTTTACACATAAATTTAACTCTTATACTGTAACAGGGGAAGCCAAAGAGTTAGTAGCGCAGATGAATAGTTTATTTGGAAAAATGCAAGAAGCTTTTGGTGATATTAAATTTACCCTTGCTACATTTATCCCTAATAACAACATAGTAAATAATGACCCATTACATGAAGCAAAATCAATTATAAATGAGCTTTCAGATATTTATAAATTCAAAAAAACTATAGAACTTGATATATCCAAAGATAAAGTTTATAGTAGACTTATTGAAGTACTTCAAAATAAATATAAACTAGAACATTTTGCACTCTATGAGGTAAATAATATAAAAGAAACAAGACATTTAGTATATATTACATCTGGTAAAAGTATTTGTTTAGATATAGCTGATAAAGACTCTATAAATTGTCGTGCACATAGGACAAAAACTGATGTGATTTCAACTGAGTTTCCTAATTTATGTGAATCATGCTGTAGTGAAGAAGTGAAATATATGTGTATACCTTTTAGCATAAACAAGGATATTGGACTTGTGATATCTCTTAGTGCAAAATCTGAAGAAGCACTCAATGAAATAAATATGAAAGCCTCGAGTATTAAAAACTACTTTGAAGCAGCAAAACCCGTTGTCGAAAGCCGAATTCTAATGGACAAACTTCGAGATACTTCTTTAAGAGATGGAATGACAGGACTATACAATAGAAGATTTTTAGAGGAATTCATCGACAAAGTAATGAGCCAAGTGCAAAGGGAAAATGAAACATATAGTGTTATGATGCTTGATGTTGACTTCTTTAAAATGGTAAATGACACTTATGGCCATGATATAGGAGATAAGGTCATTGTGGAGATTGGAAAACTTTTAAAAGATAATATCCGTGAAGCTGATCTTGCTATTCGTTATGGTGGAGAAGAGTTTGTTGTAATGCTTCATAATGCTCATGAAACTGG
>NZ_JBLHOE010000019.1:0-48419 GCF_047622445.1 Sulfurimonas sp. | reverse complement strand
CCTGCTTGACCAAGAGTATTCATATAAATAGCTTCTACGAATTCTTGATCACTAAGGTTATCATAAAGAGATGTAAACTTTTCATGTGTAGCAAAACCTGCAGCTAGTGTTTTTATAGCAGAATTTTCATCTAAACGTAAAGATTCATCTTCCCAATACTGTAAACCTTCTTTATCTGCTGCTCGATTAAAAAAAGCTATATAAAGCCCTGCAATCTTTTCTTGTATGGTAGCCATATTATCTCCTGTGAAAATTAATTATACTTGAGATTAATTATACTTGAGATTAACTAATCAAAAACTAAAAATCGAAGGATATGGTGTCCAGCAGTAAATAAATTTATTTTAGAACTCTTATTTCACTTATGATATAAGTTAAAGTGTAAGGAGTACCTGTATGATAGATATAGAAGAATTGAAGCATGAAATCGTTGAAAGATTGAAACCTCTTAATCCTGATAAGATAATATTATTTGGTTCTTATGCTTATGGTACTCCTAATGAAGATAGTGATATTGATTTATTTTTAGTTAAAGATATAGAATCTAATAAAGCCAGAGAGTATAGACTTACTGCGAAAAAACAACTTCGAGAGTTAATATTTAAGCATGAAATAGGCTTTGATGTTCTTACTGGAAGTAAGAGTTAAAGTAAAATAATGGTGTCTAAATAATCATTTTTTCTTATAGTTAAGAAGATAATCATCAACCATTTTTAATTTCAAACTTTTGCTCAGTCCTCTATGAATTTTAATGAGTATTTTGAGTGGAGAAAAAGTTCCACCATCGAGAGTATTTGTGGTGTTAGGAATATCAACATTTTTGTATTTCTTTCGTGTAAATAGATAAGGTAAATTTGACCTCAAACTTCTATGTAAGCACCGTGTAATAATTCTGTTTGACCAGCAACGATTAAATCGTTATCAGCTGTTAAACCTGATTCAATTGTACCACCATTGTTGATTAAATTATGCTATAATCCTTTCGTGGAAACAAAAGTACTCCAGTCTATCTAACTAGTAGACTTTGTGTTGAGTGATTAGGCTGAGACTTTCGAGTCTTGGCCTTTTTTTTTGCCAATTTTTTGGCAAGTGGTGTTAGGTGTGGGATTAGGAACTCAACACTAGGAGACACTTTTGTATCCCAAACTCGTAGTAGTCTTTTTAGTCCTGATGGTGCTTGCACCCGCTCTTTACTAACCAAAATAAGAGGGATTAGTTACCCCTCTTGACTACTATTCTACTTACTGTAACTACTGCTTTTATACAACAACACTCAACCGTAATATTACGGTTAGCTATCGATTCTTCTCGTGTATCTATGGTGTACTTTTGAATATCACTATGTTTTATGATTGTCTTTTTAGTCTTGATGGTGCTTGCACCCTCTTCACTCCTCTTGACTGCTATTTACCCTTACCGTAGCACCCTTCTAACTCATCATATACGGATGTAAAGGTATTAGCTATTATTTGCTTTTTCATGGATGCCTAAAAGTCGAAACTTATTGTGTCATTACCACCTTCACCGAAGAATTCATCTAGGTTTAGTTCTTTTTCTTCTTGTTCTTGTTGCTTGTTTTTTTTCAATTCATGGAGTTTCTTGAGTACTTCTATTCTTGGTATAGAGAGCATTTGTGCATATACTATAGACAAAGCATTTACTTTGTTGAGAGTTTCAAGTACTTCACCGCTTAAAGCTTTTAGTTTTTGCTCATTAATTCTATATAAGCCTTGTACTAATTCTTTATCCGAGTCTTCAGATGAAAGTATCCAAGGATCTAAGATATCAGCTTTTACTATAGCTTCTACAGCTTTAATCGTAACTTGTCTATACTTGTTATGTTCTAACAAAGATGTAAGTACTTTTTGAACAATCTCTTGAGGATTACCTTCATCATCGAAGAATCTTAGATCTCCTGCTTCTTCATTTGGTACTTCTTTATATAAGTCACTTTGCATATTAAAGCAAAGTGTATTTACTCTCTTCTCATCTTTCATGTTTTCAGCTAGTACGAATGGATAGCCCTTATACACATTTGGCATGTAATTCCCAATCCAATGAGAATCTTCATTTAAAAAAACATTCTCATCTTTGTAGATTGATTGGAGTGATACAAGCACAAAGGTATCTTTATTTGCTTTTGCAAAACCTAGTGCATATGTAGGTAAAAGAGATGTTAGTTCATCAATTAAGACAACTGAGAGAGGATTACCTTTAGTGAAAGATAAATCTTTAGGGAGTGAGAAACCATGTGTTTTATGAATACTTGGACGAAGTGCTAGAAGTGAATTTGACATTGGACTCTTTTATGGGTGTTATTTTAAAGCTTGATTGAAAATTATTTTGACTTATAATATTCAATAAAACTTTACCCTTCAAAAAGAAGGGAGAAGTTTAAAGTAAGTTCATAAAGAACTGACTCAAAGGAAAAGATATCCTTTGAGGATTGGCTTAGTAGTTACTAAGCAATAATGTCAGCAGAAACTAATGCTGCATCAATTGTTCCCATCAATGTTAATTCATTAGCAGCGATAGCACCATCAAAAGCAGCTTGATTATACTCATAGATATATGTATCAGTATCATCAGTTACAACAAAAAATGCATGTATACCTGTTTCAGTGAAACCATCTGCCGCAGTTATTGCTGCACCAGCAGTAGTAGTTGAAGCTAAATCACCAGCAACAGCGTCAAGATAAATAACTTCGTTAGTATTAAGTACTGTAGTAGCACCTGCACCATCAACGATAGTTCTTGCAGCACCAGAACCAACTACATCAATGAAGTCTTCAGTTCCAAAAGCACTAATAACTGTAGCAGTATCACCAGCAGCAAATTCAAATGTATCAACAGCAGGACTTGCCCCTGTAACAGTTTGAGCACTTAATGTGTTATATGTAACAGAATCATCAGCAGTTGCAACAATACTACCAAGTACTGTAGAGAATTGCGCTTGTTGTGCACCTGTCATAACAATATTTGTAGCAGCAGAAGATAAGTCTAACACTTCCATGTTTACAAAAGTAGTAGCAAGTGAAAAGTCTACAATTGATGTAGTATTTACTACTACAGTATCAAGGTCAAGACCACCGTCAATACTTTCACCAAGTACAACATCAAATGCTGAGTCAAAGATAAATGTATCATCACCATCATTACCAGTAAGTGTATCAGCATCAACTCCACCATTTATAGTGTCGTCATTATTAGTACCTTGAATGATATTTGTACCATCTCCACCAATTAATGTAGCACCACCTGTTGTAGTATCTCCATCATTGTTAGATATAGCAGCAATGATATCTCCATTTACAGTTGTAGCAATAGTTGCTCCAATAGCTAAAGTATGAGAAACAGATTCAGCAGCTACAGCAGTACCTAGTGCAGAATTTGTTGCAGAACTTACAACAATCTCTCTACCAGCAGTAATTGCAGTTAAAGTAAGAACACCGAGAGCTGGAACAGAAGTTACGTTAGCATCTACACCATTAATTAGTGTGTTAAAAGCAGTAGCAATTGCAGTAACTAATATGTTAGAAACTGTATGTGTATAAAGAACGCCATCAATTGTTACATTAATAACATCACCAATAACATAAACACCACCAGCGAATGTAACTGTAGTTTGTTCAGCAGTATCAGCAACATCAGTACCAGTAAGAAGTAATACATTAGTATCAATTAAAGCATCAGCATCTATAGTATTAACACCACCACCAAGAGTAACAGCACTACCACCAGTATTTGCATCAAGTACTGCAACATCTAGTGTACCTGAAACCATAGAAGCATCAATTCCATCTTCTAAGTCAGTCACAGTAAAGTTAGCTGTACCAGCTATATCAGTATTAGCAGCGTTAGAAGCATCAATAATAACTTCACCAGTTGTTCCAGCCATATCTATTGCATGACTAATAAGACCAGCAGTATCTGTAGTACTATCTGCAATTGCAGCAGTCGTACTTAATGTAGCACCATCAGCAACTTGTGTAGCTACTACACCATGTAAAGCACCAGTAAATGTTAATGTTTCAGTGATTGTGATAGATGAAATATCAGCAGCTTGAACACTAGCAGTATTAATTAATGTACTTAAATTTGCATTAGCATCAGCCGTAGCAACAGTTACTACAACAGCACCTGTTCCAACAACAGTATCTTTATTAACATCTGAGATAACTAAAACACTAGCAGCAGCAGTCATAATAGCACCATCAGCGATAGTTACAGTAACTGTACCTAAGTCACCTGTGAATGTACCACTTGTAGCAAATGCAGCAGTAGCACTACTTCCAGTTACAGTAATTCCAGATAAGTCAGCAGCTAAGTTTGTAGCTAAATCAGTAAGATCAATAGTTGAAGTATTAGCACCTGTTACAGTTAAACCATCTATAATAGAAGAAGAAACAACTAAATCAACAAGAGCTTCAACAGTTGCATCAGCACCGTCTAAGTTACCTGTGAAAGTTTGGTCTTCAGTAAAGTTAGCTGTCATAGTACTAATGTTACCTAAGATTGTTGATAAATCAGCAGCAGCGTCAGCTAAAGCAATATCTACAATTAAAGCACCAGTACCAAGAGCAGGAGTAACACCATCGTCAAGCATTGCATCTTGATTAATTGTTTTAGCAGTTACAAGAGCATATGCAGCAGATAATGTAGCGCCATCTTCAACAGTTACAACAGCAGTACCTAAGTCACCTGTAAAAGTAGTAGTAGCAATAACATCAGCAACAACAGTAGTAGCAGTTAAACCACTAAGATCAGCATTTGACGTAGCACCTTGGATATCTACATGTACTGTACCAGCACCATCAACCATTGTCATCCATGCAGTTAGAGGATCACCAGTTACAGCACCTGCTTGAGTATCAAGTAAGTTTAATGTAGCAGCAGCATCTACTGTGAATGAAATGTAAGTATCATCTGAAGCATCAGTACCAGTTGCAGGATCGTTACGATCAGTAGCAGCCATAGAAGCAGTTACAGAAGCTGAACCATCACCTGTAATAGTTACATGAGCAACACCAAGTGCACCATCAAGTACAATTGCTTCAGGAATAGTATCAGCGTCAATATCTGATGTATCAGCATAAGCATTAACTACACCTGTATCACCAGTAGCAGTCATTATGTTAGATAAGTCAGCAGTTTGAATACCAGGAGTACCAGCATCAGTATCAGCTTCTAAGTTTAGAATCTCAACTGTACCAGCACCAGTAACAGTTAACGCGTCAGCTTGAGCTGCTGTTAAAGTTAATGTGTCACCTGCAAGAAGTTCTATAGTAGAACCTGTAAGATCTAGTGTAAGACCTGACCAGTCGATAGCGCCTGTACCTGTAGTTGTAATAACAGTACCAAGAATACTTAATGTACCACCAGCATTAAACGTAGTAGAAGAATCAATAGTCATTGTATCTACACCAGTAAATGTCCATGTACCAGTAGCGCTTAATGTTGGAGCAATAAGACCATTTGCATCAGCAGTTCCTAGTGTCATTGAAACAACAGCGGCTGCATTAGCAGCTAAAGCAAATGCTTCACTATCAACACGAGCAACAGTACCTAAATCTACAGTACCAAGTCCATTGATAGTAACTATACTTAAATCTTCACCAGATACACCAGCATACGTTGTAACACCATCAGTACTACCAAATGTAGTCTCAACAGTTGCAAGACCAGAGTTAATTGTTAATGTTTCAGTATCACCTGTTGCATCACCACCATCAAATGCTGGAGAACCACCAGTTACTGTTAAAGAAGCACCTACTGATAAAGTATTTGTTACTGTTAATGCAATTATTTCTGCATCAGAAGTATCTAAAGACTTCACTGTAACACTACTATCTCCAGTAACTGAGAATGTTGCAACACCAAGGTTTGTATCAGTAAGACTATCATCAGCAAAGTAAATTGTTTGTACTTCTAGAGGAGCGTCTGTAGTACCTGAACCAGTATTGATAACTACAGAAGCAAGTTCACCACGAGTAGCACCACTTGAAATGTCACCAATTATATTTGTACCGTCAAAACCATAAAGAGCGGCATTTGGTAAAACATCAGTAGCAGCATCAAAATCATCTGGTAATAAATAATGACTAGTAGTATCAGCAACAAAAGAGTTAATTGTTAATGTACCAAACTCATCATCACCTGGGAAACTTGGGAACGATGGATTAACAGGAGCTAGAAGGTTATCTAGAACTAAGTCACCAATGTTCGCTTCACCACCCATAGTGATAGAAAGATCAAAGATATGCTCTAATAAATCATCATCAGTAAACTCTAAACTTGCAACAGAAGTGAATGAAGAAACTTCTACATCTCTGTCAATAGCAAGAGTTAACACTAGTTGATCAGTTAAGTTAGTGTTATCAATACGAACAATGATATCTCCACTTAATGTAGTGTAGAATGCTTCAACATTTCCACCATCAACAAGATCTTCCATTATCCATAGACGACCGATTTGAGAATCGTAACCTTGAACACCAGTTATATATGTAGTTTCAATAGCACCAGTAGTAGTATCAAACATCCATACAACGTTTGTACCAGTATCGCCACCAGCAATAGTACTGTTAACAACTTCAATTAATCTTCCAGCTTGAATTTCATTAGCGAATCTAATAGTTTGACCTGAAATATCTGTACCAGATAAAGCAGTATCTAAATCGTATAAAGTAACTGCAAAGTCACCTAAGTCAGTTGCATTATCAAGTTTAACATCAGAATCAGCTGTAGTTAAAGCACCACTTGTAGGAGTCATTCCATCACCAAGTTCCACTGTATTTAAACCTGTAGTAGAAACAGTTGATAAATCAATTGTTACAGTTTCTGTAACATCTTCAATAGCTTCTAATTCATCTACTTGAACACTTGATGTGAATCCAGCAGTTACAGCAGCAGCTGAAAGTGTTTCAACAATGTTACCAGCGTCAATAGTTTTGTATTGAGCAGCAGTCATTTCTAGAGCGATATTTGCACCATCAACTTCGATAGAAACTAAATCAGCATTACCTAAAGTAGTAGCAGCATTTAATTCAGCAGAAGCAGTAACAGAAACAGTACCAATATTGATACCAGCAGCTTGTATAGCATCTAAATCAAGAGCTTGTGTACCTAAGTCTGTAATGTTTAATGTTACAGTATGACCATTTGCAGCCCAGTTATCAGCGATACCATCATTAGGAGTTGTATCCGTAATAGTAATAGCAAGAACTTGTGCAGCAGTTAATGTTAATGTAGCATCACCTGTAAAACTAACAGAATCGATATCTGCAGCAGTAGCAGCAGTTAAATCATTTGCACCATTTGTAACAACAAGAACGTTTGTACCAGTAGCAGCAAAATCAGTACCTGCATTAAGTGCAGAAACAGTATGACCGTCTATCATGAAAACGTTAGTAGCAGTATATTCAGTACCACCAATTGTTACATCACCAGCAGTAGTATTGTTATCAACAGTTACTAAAGTAATATCAGTATCTGACATATCAATAGCAGCAACAGTGATATCGTTATCACCAGTTAAAGTAACAAGAGCTCTATCAGTATTTGCTTGAGTTCCAACAGTAATAGTTCCAACTTCTAAAGCAAGACCATCTCTAAGAACAGCAATATCTGATACATCTACTGGATCAGCAAAATCATTTGTATTTAAAGTAACATTTACAAGTTCATTACTTGGAGTAGCGCTCATGCTAATGTCACCAACAATATTTGGCATGAAAACAAAACCATTATCATTAATTGTATGTCTATCTTCGTAAGAGTTGATTGTAAGTGTGTCAAAGTTACCAGCACCAACAGTATCATCAATGATGATATTACCAACATTTGTATTACCTTCTAAGTTAATAGTTAGGTTAGAAATCGTTTGGAATTCGTTTTGATCATCAAAAGTCATACCAGTAAGACCAGTCATAGCTTCAACTGTAACAGTTCTGTTAAATGAAACTAAAACATCAGGGATGTCACTAGAGTTTACAACTTCAACAACGATAGATGATGGAAGTGTATTCCATAAATCTTCAACACCGTTACCACTTGCTATGTCAATTAAATCTTCATTAACATATAATGTAGTGATATCCGCGTCATAGTTTGTAGTGTCAATTTGAGCAGTAATAGTATCAAATAACCATGCAATTGCAGTCGAAACAGTATCACCAGCATCATCAGCAACAGCATTTGTACCTGGTTTCTCAGTTACAGTTGTACCAGAAGCTTGTGTTTCTGTAGCAAACTGAATCATATCGCCAGCATATAAATCAATATCAAATCCACCTAAGTTAGCAGTAGATGCTAAAGTAACTGTTTCACCTGTTAGTTGATCAGTAAATTCTACAGTACCAGCATTATTGATGTTTGAAAGATCGTAGTTAGCTTCATCAGCAACATAATCAGCGTTTGTATCAACGTTGTTTACAAGACCAGTTAAGTTAACTTGAGAATCACCAGTAATTGTACTATCTAAAGTAGTAGCTAATTGTTGGATAGTCATAGTAACAGAAGTTGGCTCAATACCATCAATCGCGTCACCTGTACTTTGATCAGCAGTAGGAGTGATAATTGAAGCAGCACCACCGAATGTAGTTGCAGCATTAAGAGTGTTAGCAGCATCATTATCTGTAATAGAAACAGTACCAATTGTAATACCAGCAGCTTGTAATAAGTCTAAATTAAGAGCTTGAGTACTATCTAAATCAATAACATTTACAGTTACATTTGCACCTGCAGCGATAGAAAATGCAGAATCAGTAGCAGTTGGGTTAGCAACCATATAAGCAGCTTCAATTGCCATTACTTGATCAGCAGTTAAAGTTAATGTAGCATCAGCTGTGAAGTTAACATCAACAATTGTTGCATCTAAAGCAGTCTTAGTGTTAAGTAGTGTTAAATCATTTGTACCAGAAACTTCTAAAGTTACTGTACCGTTAATAATTTCCATATCTGCAGTTGCAACAACATCAGCTATTTGGATAGTAACACTTACAGCATCTAAAATTACACTTTCATCAACATCTAATGTTAGAACATCATCAACAGTAGCTTCAGTTTGATCAACATTAGTTAAATCAATTGATGAACTAGCAGTAGCGCCTACTAAATCTAATGTAGCTTCATTTGTACCAGTTGCATTACAACCAATATTTGCCATACCAACTTCATTTGTTGAACCACAGTATGTGTGGAATTGATCTACAGTCATTTCAAGTGTAGTATCAGAAGTCATAGCATTAATAACTAATGCATCTGCACCACCTAAACTTGGAGTAGCTAAAACAATTGTTCCATCTACGTCAGCAGTTGTTACTACACCAATGTTAGAAACATCAATAGCACTTAAATCAAAAGTATGTGTACCATCTAAACCATTTACATTTAATGTTGAGTCAGCATCAGCATCTGATACAGTAGCACCAAATTCTGTAACTTGATCAGCACTTAATGTTAAGTCAACTGCACTACCTAGAGCAAGAGCATCCATACCAGTTACAGTAACACCTGAAAGATCAGAAGTAGCAGAAACATTAGCAGTGAATGTACCAACAACACCAGAAGCATCTAAAGTATCGAAACCAGTAGCAAAACTACCTGTAGCGAAATCTGTAGTAACATCATTTGCAGAAGTGAAAGTTAATGATGAAGCTTCAAGAGCATCAAGATTAAGTATATTTACAGAACCATCAGTAGCAGCTACAGTAACATCAGCAGCATTAGTAAGATCTATACTTTCTACCCAGATAGTATTTGTAGTAGCAGTACCTTGGTTGTTAATAGAAACTTCTACACCAGTTGCTAGTGCACCACGAGCAGCAACATCATCTGCCTTATAGTCAACTTCAATAGCACCAATGTCTAATTGATTTGTCTTCACATTAGTAGCAGCTTCAAGAAGAACATCTACATCCCATGCAGCCTCTTTATAGATAACAGTTTCATTCCAGCTACCTTGTAAACCAACTACATTTATATCTGCAGAATCTTCACATAAGTAAACAGTAGCAGCATCGCCTGATGTTTCAAATCCTGTTGTAACTAATGTTTCAACACCTGAAATCTTGATACCTTCACCTAATAGTCCTACAACATTTGCGTTAGCAGATGCAGCAGTGTCTTCAAAAGTTACTTCTAAACGTGCATTACCATTACCAACAATAGTTCCCCAATTAGCAACAGTTCCATCTTCAGTTAAGTCAGCAAAGTTATTATATGTAAGGTTTGCTGTACCAGTTAATGCAGAGAAATCTACACTAGCGTTATCAGCTAAATCAAGAGAAGTAGTGATATCTTGAGCACCTTCAATAGTAACAACAGTTACTGCAGAACCTGTGATTGTAGCTGGTACAGTGTCAGTGTCTGTGTTAATATTTAATGAGTCATCTATATCATCTTCAGTTGGTCTTTCATAACCACCTATATTTCTAATAACTGTAACATCATCAGTACCATTTGTAATATCAATATCACCACCTGCAACTGCAGTCGTTGCATCAAAATCTAATCCAGCATTAGTAACAATTACTTGATTGTTGTCATAACCATTGTTTGCATCAACCATAATACCATCATTAGCAAGATAAATATCAAGTTGCTCAGCAGTTAATGTAAATACATTTTCAGCTGGGTTATCACAAGCAAGAACGATGTTTAAGTTAATGTCATCACATGCAAATGTACTAAGAGTAATACCTAATTCATCAAAGTTCATAGACTCAGAAACAACGATTGTTAATTCAGCTTTTTCACCGAATGCAACACCATCAACGCTAAAGTTAGTAGAACCAATTGCTAAGAATTGCTCTTTAGTAATAGTTAAGTTAGAACCACCGTCAAGACTAACAGTTGTAACACCAGTAATAGCAGCTTGAGAAAGATTTGCATCTTTGTTTACATCTAAAGTGATGTTCTCACCTGTGATTGTAGAACCAGTCATTGCAGTAACACCTGGTAAATCAGCAGTATTATCAGTACCAATAACTAAAGTATTTGCACCTGTAGTTCCTAAATCAATTGTAAGCATTGCGAAATCAGAATCAACAGCACTATAATCTTTACCGTTACCACCAATAGTAACAGAATCAGTACCTGTACCAGTTGTAACAGCAATAGTGCTAGCAACTACAGTAACAGAGTTTGAACCATTTCCAGCATCAATAGTAGTAGAAGTAGTATCAGTTGCATTGATAGTGTCGTTACCTTCACCTGTAGTGATTACAACATTTGTTGAACCATCAGCATCAATTTCATTGTTACCATCACCCGTAACAATACTAAGAACTAATGCAGAAGCATCAATTTCATTTTGTCCATCGCCAACAACGATAGTACTTGCATCAGCATCAGTTGTACCAGTAGCAGTAGTACTAGTTGCTTCGATACGGTTATCACCACTACCTGCAGTAATAATAAATGCATCTGTAGAACTAGCAGTAATATCATTGTTACCATTTCCAACAGTTACAGTTACTACGTCTTCGTTGTCTAAAGTTTGTACAGAACCAATTGAAGTAGCATTAATTTGATTTGCACCATCACCTGATGTGATTGTTATATCTTCATAAGCCTTTACTAAAAATTCATTATTACCATTACCATCAGTAATTTCTACTGATCTTTCAGAATATGCTGTGAAATGGTCACCTGCAAATGCAGTACCCATGAAAACAACTTCATCATCAAAACCAACACTAGGACCACCAATAGTTAAATCAACACCAGCAAGATTAGCTGAAGCATCAATAGTTGCAGGATGACCAGCTGTGAATACATCTGCAATATCCTCAGAAACAACAAGTTTAGCTGTACCAGCAATGTTCATGTTTAATACAGTAGAAGTTCCAAAATTAACATTATCTAGAACATTTCCACCACCGATAGAGTTAATATTTATAGTGTTTGAGTTAGAGAAAATGTCAAATGTAACGCCATCTACATCGCCTAAGTTAAGTGTTAACTCAAGAGCAGAACCCATACCTTGACCGTAGTTTACAGTTACATTCTCAGTAAATTCACCTTCAAGTACTAATTCAGCACCATTACGGATACCAACTACTACTAATTCGCCAAGAGCTTGCTCAGAAATACCAAGTGAAGATGTAGCTGTGTCATTACCTTCTGTAATAACTACTTTTTGAACATCAATAGCACGACTAAGATCTAAAATACTATCTTGATTTACAGCTGACGCTGCATTATAATCAGGAATATCTAAACCATCAGTATTAGCATCAGTAGTAGTATCTGTTACAGTAACTGTACCATCTGCAGCTACTTCAACTGACTTACCACCAAGAGTATAAAAATCATCATATACATTTGGTAAGTTTTCAATTCTTACTTCTTGTACATTTAAAATAGCTAATGGTTGTGCATATACACCCTTCATATCTACTTCAAGTACATTCATACCTTCACCAGCGTCTATGTAAGCACCGTGTAATAATTCTGTTTGACCAGCAATGATTAAAAGGTTTTTATTTGAAGTATATCCAGTTTCCCATGTTCCACCATTGTTAACTTCTGTAGTAAGTACTACACTTTCAATACTATAAGTATATGTAGTTGTAGTTGCAGAAGTATCATCAGCTTTAACTGAAGTTAATCTAGAAGTTTTAGCGCCTGTATCAGGATCTGTGTAGTATAAAACACCATCTAAGAAATCTATATACGCTTGACCAAGAGCTAATTCTGAAGTGAATTGCTCACCGTCAGCAGTAGTTGTTGTTATTGTAACATCGTCTGTACCAGCGTTTACACCATCAGTATCAACAACATTCATAACGATTGAAGTTAGTGCAGTGTCTCCACCAATGTTTATGCTATCTGCTGCCATTAAAGCAAGGTCTGAACCTACTAATGAAGCAAGGTAACCACCAGCACCAAAGAATGAGTCAGCTGTAATATTACAATCTGCACAATCTGGATCGCCCCACATCATTGTAGCGTCACCCTCAGTAACTACAACTTGAGTACTTACTGTTTCAGTAATATTTTTCTTAAGTGTAAATAGATCGTTAATTGGATGAAGAATATCTTCGTTAATGTTTGAAATACTTATCATAGCATCAGAAACAGTTTGAGGATCATCAGAAACTGGGATATCTCCATTGAATGATGTTGAAACAGCATAATCAGATGGAGCTGCTTGCATAATATCTGCAGTAAAGTCAGATACAGCTACTCTATTTACAAACTGTGTATAAGCAGCTTCAGTAACTGGATCTGTTGAGTCAGCATAAGAGTATATTGCTTCTACAAGACCAGTAACAACTTCGCCTCTAGTAGCACCATTATCTAATAAATCTGTCCAGTATGCGATACCTTCAGCATCGTCTTCTATTGTCTTATTTAATGTGTTTGCATAGATATGCTCTATAAATGCTTGATTAGAATCTAAGCTACTACCAAAGTACGATTGAGCATCTGATGTTGCTAACATTGCGTCAGCAGTTAATTCAGAAGTCATTCCAATATTTTGCCAGTATGTGTTACCTTCACCTTCTGATGCTCTGTTAAAGATCGCAACATAAAGTTCTGATATTTGAGTTTGTGTTAATGCCATATTTTCCTCCTAAGGAAAGTTAAAAATTTTGTGTAGTAATTATAAAGTGCATGATGTTATCAATCAAGAACCTTGTACGGGGAACCTAATCCACCATACTTCTGAACAACTACCTGAACTATCGATAGTATTTTTTACAATACTTGAATAAATTATACAGTAAAAAATATAAATAAAACTTTAAATGTTACGCTATATCATGATTGAATAGTATATAACACTAGAAATTATTCTACGGTATACGAAACCTTATATTTTAAGCTACATATAATTGATAATTTTCTAGTGAGTTATGAGAAGAATAAGTTCTAATGCAATATCATTTGCCATTATAGAATTACCCTCTGCAGTTGGATGAAGTGCATCTAAAAAAAGAGAATTTTGGTGCATGTTTTTTAAATCTAGTTTATGCGTAATTATTGGTATGTCGTAATCAGCAGCGATTTGATTCATACCCTGACTATATTTTTGAGCTGTGTTTATGAGAAATTGCTTGCTATAGTGAATCTGAAATTCCTGCAAGCCTTTTTCGGGCATATGGTCCCCGTCAAAAGGTGGTGCTACAAAAGCAATATTAACTTTATTCTTATTTGCCAATTCAATCATGGACTTAAGATTACTGAGATAGAAGGAATATGCCTCTTTGTTGAAAATATTAGTCTTTTTTTCATCTTCTGCAAAACCCATAACTAAACCATAAAAAAAGTATGAATGTTTAGTAAGGAAATTTAACCATGATGGTGGTTCTTGATGTACTAAAATATTTGAATGCCAATTTTTAACTGTTGAATACCAAATATCATTCCACATAATGTTAACTAATATCATATCTGGTTTTACTATATCTTTAGTAAAAATTTCTTTCATATAAAGCACTACCTGAGAAGATGTATAAGATGGTACACCTCCATTAATAATATAAAAGGCTCTATTGTTCTCTTTTAATTTTTTCTTAAGATAGTAAGGATATGTTTCTTCCTCATTAACACCCCAGCCAAATGTAGTTGACTCACCGAGAGTCAGTATTTTAAATTGTTTATCGAAGTCTTTTGGAAACTCCTTGCCTCTAAAGCCTTGAGAATTAACTGTATAGTTATTGTTTGTAAAGTTTGGTATAAGAGCGAAGCCTCTTGTTTTATTTTTTTGAATAAAAGAACGACCTCGAATACGTAAATCTTTATCACTAAATAGTGCCTCATTCTTTTTCTCTTGCATGAAAACACGACTACCACCCTCAACCAATATAAGCAAAAAAAGTAGTAGTCCAAAATTAATCAGTAAAATATATAGTGATTTTTTCATTCACTAATCCATTTCAAAAAATTCTACGCTATTATTTTCATCTTTTAGTTTTTCTTGTTCATCTTTATAAAGTAAAAAGTTTTCAAGTACCAAAATATCCATTTCAGTACGCATAAAACAACGATAACTATCTCTAGGACTACACACTATAGGTTCGCCACGTATATTAAATGAAGTATTCACCAATATAGGGCATCCGCTTCTTTCTTCAAATGCACGTAAAAGATGGTGGAATTTTGGATTTATTTTTTTATCCACAGTTTGTACACGCGCACTGTTGTCTACATGAGTAACTGCTGGTATTTGACTTCTTAAAATAGATAATTTTTCAAAACCTTCATTACTTTGTTGATAGTCTATCAACTTACTTTTCTCTACTGGAGCTACTACAAGCATATAGGGACTTTTGCTGTTAAGATCAAACCATTCACTCACTTTTTCCTCTAATATAGATGGCGCAAAAGGACGAAATGATTCTCGGTACTTAATTTTAATGTTGAGAGTACGTTGCATCTCTAAGTTTCTTGGATCTGCTAAAATACTACGGTGTCCCAATGCACGTGGACCAAATTCCATACGACCTGTATGCCAGCCTACTACATTACCATCACACAAAAGTTTTGCTGTTTTATCTATGAGTTTATCTTCCTCGTAATAATGATACACAGCGCCTACTTCATCTAAATACGTTTTAATCTCATCATCAGAATATTCAGGTCCAAGAAATGAACCTTGCATTGCATCAGGTAGACTTTGATTTATTTGTCTGTGATTCTTTAATTCTTGATAGTAAAGATTGTAAGCTGCACCTAGTGATGCACCATCATCCCCGGCAGCAGGCTGTATCCATATATTTTCAAAAATATTTTCTTTAAGAATCTTACCATTTCCAACACAGTTAAGAGCGACACCACCTGCAAGACAGAGGTTATCAGAACCTGTAACTTCTTTCGCATATCTTGCTAACTTTATCATAACTTCTTCAGTGACAGCTTGTAAAGATGCAGCGATATCCATTTCATATTGAGTCAATTTACTTTCACTTTTTCTTGGAGGAGCACCAAAGAGCTGATGAAATAATTCACTTGTCATTGTTAAACCAGTCGTATAGTTAAAGTAACGCATATCAAGCCGAAAAGAGCCATCATCCTTAATATCGATTAAATGCTTACGTATCAAATCAGCATACTTAGGTATACCATACGGTGCAAGACCCATCACTTTATATTCACCACTGTTGACCTTAAAGCCTAAATAATAAGTAAATGCAGAGTATAAAAGACCCAAAGAGTGTGGAAAATTAATCTCTTTTAAGACCTTTATTTTATTTCCTTCACCATATGCTAATGATGTCGTACACCATTCACCAACACCGTCAATCGTTAAAATAGCAGCTGATTCAAAAGAACTGGGGAAAAAGGCACTTGCAGCATGACTAAGATGATGTTCACTAAACATAAGTTTAGGACGTATTTGTTTTTTAAATTTTTTACTTTGAGCTTTTGTCATATCTACATCTAATTTTTGAGCTAAAAATGTAAACTCTCGTGAAAGTGTTTCTTTAAGATAAAGTTTTTCTTTTAACCAAATTGGTATTGCTTGCATAAAGGACTTTAGTCCTCGAGGAGCTTCTGTTAAATACGTTTCTAGTAAGCGTTCAAACTTAAGTAATGGTTTGTCATAAAAACAAATATAATCTATTTCACTTAATGTAATCTTTGCTTCATCAAGACAATAACTTATTGAAAGACTTGGAAAAGAAGAAGTATGCTTTAACCGACTAAAACGTTCTTCTTGAGCTGCGGCGACAATAACACCATCCTTAATTAAGGAAACTGCAGAGTCATGATAATAAGCTGAAATACCTAAAATAATCATAATATACTAAAATATGGTATAAATAAATGGAGCGATAGCAGTACCCTGAGCTAACACGATTAAAGCACCTAGCAATAACATAATGATTATTACTGGTAAAAGCCAAAACTTTTTTCTCATTTTTAAAAACAGCCATATTTCTTTTAATAATTCCATTTATCTTCTTTTAAAACTGATATTTCATTGAACCTGGTTCAATCTCTCGCACCGACCAGTAAGTTGTACTATCTGGTTTCATTTTCTTATTAAGAAGATCTTTATTAAATATTTTTAGAAAAATAGCTATAGGAGTAAAAAGAAGAAAAAATAAAATTATCAATATAATTTTTGAAACAAAATTTCCAATTACTTCACCGAGCATCATCCAAACAATATAAATATTCTTGGCATAATATGGTTTAACAATTGCAAAAGCAAAGAGAAACAACGCCACAACTAACGCCCAAGTACGGATAGGTAAACCATTAAATAGCGAATAAAGTGCAAGAAATAAAAAAACACCTGACAGCATAAATAAGAAAACTCTTAAATCTGATGTAGAAGGAGTTTTATTCATTACTTTTCCTTTAATATTGTAATTTAATACTTTCGTGATTATACAGAGTATTAACTTATTTTCAACTGTGAAATTTTTTCTTAAGTTCCATAGGCAAAAATTTAAATCTGAAAGTTGTAGATTTAAATTTGATATACTTAGACATTAAAATATCTCAAGTAACTTTCGTGCATTTTGTTCCCAAGACAAATATGGCATATCCTTTGATAAAGGATGTTCATTTTTCTCATATAAGCTTAACCACCTTTTTATATCTATTGCCAAATCCTCAGCATTGTTTGTATTTTTAAAGAAATATACATAATTATTGGCTATTTCACGAAAAACAGGAATATCTCTTGCCATAATAGCTAAAGCATTTTGGGCAGCCTCAATCAGTGGAAGTCCAAAACCTTCAGCTTCACTTGCCACTATAATACAATCAGCCAAATAGTACACTTCCGATAATGCCACATCATCAATAGCTCCTAAAAAATGAAAACGATTATCTAATTCATCATGTGTAGCTAGTCTCTTTGTAAATTCATCGACCATCCAACCTGTCTTTCCTACTATTGTAAGATGTATATCTAAACCTTCTTTCCAAAGTATATCAAATGCCTGTAACACTTGAACATGTCCT
Organism: Sulfurimonas sp.; assembly: GCF_047622445.1. GTDB lineage: Bacteria > Campylobacterota > Campylobacteria > Campylobacterales > Sulfurimonadaceae > Sulfurimonas. Next base: position 30,488 of record NZ_JBLHOE010000019.1, on the reverse strand, counting down.
TTTCTTGGTTCTATTGTTCCTACCATTAAAAAATTTGGAGATTTTTTAATCTTCTTATGAATAATTTTTTCTGTTGAGATGATATCTGCACCTAAATGTAATACAGAAACTTTTAGCGTGTTTTGTTTGAAGGGTTTATAGTCTTGTATCCATGATCTAACTTCTGAAGCAACTGTACCTGATATACATACTAATTCATCTGCTATCTCCGTAATGTTATCTAACCATTGTGTATGTATCTTCTTCGCATTTGATAGAAAAAAGTTTTCATGTGATATAGGTAATAAATCATACACTACAAACTTAATATTTACACCTAATGTTTTATAACTTTCATATATTTTTGCTTTACTAGATTCATTCACTTCAAATGTACATAAATCTAATCCATAAAAGATATCTCCATCATTAACGGATATAGGTTCATCATATATATTTAAACTTTCTAATTTTAATAATTCAGCTGTATATGAACGTGCATAAGAATAAACTAGTTCATTAGAGTTCAGATATACAGGTTCAATTCTATAGTTATCTGGTGCATTTTTTATTAATTCGATAATTTGAGAACGAACAACTCTTTGGATACCAGTTTTTAAATCACATTTTATAATACTAGATATATCAACAAGTATCTGTCGCTGGGCTATAGAGTCAAAATCACTTAAAGAAAGTAATTCAACTAACTGTGGCATATCTTGTATTTTTTCTGATAATTTTTTTATAGCTTTTTGTTTATAGCTTTTTGTTTCGTCGTATGAATTTTCAATCGCTTCATAATAGCGTTGCGCACAATGAACAGGATTGTGATACGTTCGTATATATTCAGCCGCTTTTTTGGCCAGTACCTCTCTTAAAGATTTATCTTTGTAGAGTTTTTCTAGAGCCTCTGCTAGTTCTGTAGTGTTAAAATTATCTTGTATCATATACACCGCATCTTTTGGAAGTTCCATCATAGAGCCATTTGCATTTACTATAGTTGGTATAGCATTATTCATCGTATCCAAAACTGTTCCAGATGTTTCCCCCCTCGAGTTACTTCGAAGTTGTACTGCGATATCTGAAATAGATAGATAGCTATCAAACGTTACTACATCTGTCCAGCCTGTTATTTTAATATTTTTTTGTAAATTTATGCTTTTATCTAATTCTTTTCCATATGCAGCGGCATCATTTTCACCTACAAAAATCAGATAGCAGTTGTCATTGCTTGAAAGAGAAGTATTCATCCAAGCATCAAACAATTTTTCATTCTGTTTATTTGCTCCCAACATTCCAAAACTACATACAACAAATGCATCTTGTGGCATCCCTAAATCTTCTCTGCTGAAGAGATCTTTTTTATGAGGGCTTTCTCTTAAATGTGGAATAGTAAACCAATTATCTGTATTTGGCTTATAATAATAATTATTTACTAATGTTTTTGAGTAACCTGAATGGACGATGACCCCTAATGCATTATTTAAGACATACTTATTTGCAGGATATTTTAATATAATATTTTTTAGACTATCTGTACCTGTAGAATCTTTGGAAGCTTGATATCCATGTAAAAGATACAATAAGTTTGGCTCTAATTTTTGTGAAAAATCTATAAGGTTGGAAATGTAAAAATCATGGAGGACAACAACACCCAATACCTCATTTAGTAAATCGAGCATATATTCATGAAAAGGAGAATTGCCCACATGGTATATAACTCTATCATACAAAGTATGATTTATTTTAAAGTAAGGAACACTTTTGATTTGATAATTTATGCTCTTTGCTACATCTTCTAGTGCATCGTTAGATATTACCACATCGATATTATAATATAAAGAAAGTTGTTTTAATAGCTCCTCTGAATAATATGATATACCACTTTTTAATGGTGGAAGTGGTGATACATATGCTAATTTTAGACGTTTCATCTTTAAGTTTTAGCTACTATTAAATAGTCTTGAGCTTGATAGAGATAGTGGTTTAGAGTTTGTGCCGTTTGTGTTTCTTCTTGGATATAGTGACTTTTTGGAAATGGATGAAGATACTCTACTTTTACACTACTAAAATCCAAATATTCAAGTAAGAACTTGATCACATCTGAAGGAAGTGGATTTAGGTGTGTCGGATCTTTATAAAATTCACTCGATGATACTATCAAGTTTGCAGGATTTGGTGTTTCTAATAAAATAATAGCATTTGGAGTAGCTACTCTTTTTATCTCTAAAAGTAATTTAATGAGTTTCTCATAGGGTATATGTTCTATAATATGAAATGCCGACACTAAATCAAAACTGTTACTTTTACAAGATGCTAAGAATTCAAAAGCATCCTCATGATGCAAGTTTCTCACACCGTGAGACTCTCCTATATTTAGCATTGCTGCGTTTAAGTCAACTCCTTGTATATCGATGGATTTAGACTGTAAAAGTTCGACCCATTCAGCTCTTCCGCAACCAATATCTAATGCTGTTTTAATATCATCATTTAGATATTTCAGGTACTCTTGGTATCTTGAAATAATAAACTCTCTTGAACCTCTAAACATATCTTCAAACGCAAGATAATAATCATCTAATAAAAAAGAGAGTGAATCTTTTGTTAAATTTTCAAGTTGTTTTGGTGTAGATTCATTTTTATCTGCCATAAACTTCTCTAATCGTTGATGAAATAAAATAGCCTGTGCATTCATCTGCTTAGTTACAGAAATTTTGGTTGTACTTTGTATGGTCTCGTTTAAATTATCATAACTTGTAGAAAGTAGTTTTATCTGTTCTTCATTCTTTAAAGCTTGTTCTTCATTCTTTAAAGCTTGTTCTTCATTCTTTAAAGCTTGAACTTCATTCTGTTCTTGATGCTGACTTATTTGAAAGATTAAAGTGTTTATCTGTTGCTGTTGTGCAAAGACGGTATGCTTGAGATTGTTTAATCTTAAAAGATTGTAATTCCATCTGACAAACCATCCTATAATCGGTATATCTTTTATAGTTTCTTTTTCTAATAGATGATACATTTTTTTTAAAACACTTCCTAAAATTGGTATTTTTTTAAGCTTTTGTTTTATATGAGCAAATTTATCTGCTGTGTAATCTACTTTTTTAAAGTTAGAATCTGGAATAAATATAGCATCAAAATTTTGAATCTTCTGAAAAAGTATTTTTGTACTTTCGTTCCAATTTAACCATCTAAAGCCATCTTGGACCTTTAATTCTTCATTTATACCACTTTTTTCTATTGTCTTAATCTTTGAAACCAAATCATCTACATTTTTTATATCAAAAAATCCTATATGTTCACCTCCAACCTCTCTGTGTATTGGAATATCACTAGCCATTACAGGAAGAGCATTATTTAAACTTTCTATAATCGGTAAGCCAAACCCTTCCACAAAAGAAGGAAACAACAACATCTTTGAGTTTTGATAGCAATAATTTAACTCTTCATCATTCAGATTATCCCAATGAAACAGCTTTTTCTTGTACTGAGGGTGATTTTCAATTCTTTGGATTAGTTCATCTATCATCCAACCTGTTTTACCTACTATGTTTAGGGTAATATCAAAATTTTCTTCCCAGAGTTTGTCAAAAGTATCTAAAAGATATTTATGATTTTTTCTTGGTTCTACTGTACACACTATTAGATAGATATTTTCATTTGTGCTGTAGATATTTTTTAAATCATCTTTGATATTACTGTCTGATATAATAAATTCTTTATACTCAAAATCTGCACCCAATAAAAAATGATCAAAAAATTTACTTTTAACCTTTTCTGGATATTTTGATGCAAGATAACTTTTCAAATCATTTTCAATAGTATTTGATATAGCAATAAAGCCATCAACATAAGCTATTGAAACTTCAAACCACTCATGGAAATGTTTTACTAAACCTGCATCACAAAACTCGGGATGAGAGATAGGGATAATGTCATAAATAACCGCGATAACCATTGCTTTAGATAATTTTGCCTTTTCTACACTGCCCCAAATATTTAGATGCCAGGAGGAGTCAAGTAACAAGAGAATATCTCCCTCTTTTACCTCAATATCATCTTGTAAATTTTCTTGAGTGCTATTTAAAGATATCTCTCTAATTTTACTATTTTCTAGTACTACTTGTATTGGTTGATATGATGAGCTTTTTGCTACCTCTTCAATGTTTTCGACTACTTTTCTTACTACCCGCTGTATTCCCGTGTTTAGCTTTGTTGTACTTATAAAAGAACAATCTATAAGTAATTTTTTCATACTGTGCCTTGTAATAATGTAAAATTTATTTCTGGATTTAACTTACACATACCTGTAAAATACTGACCATTGATACCTGCCACTTCAAAACCTGCTGCATTATCTAACCAATGGGAGCAATTACTTAAATGTGTACTTTGTGAATGAACTGCTGCTGTGATACTATAGTTACCATTACCAATATTAATAGGCATTATGTAATTACACACGTACTCTTTGTTTGCTTTAAAATCTATATTTAGTTTGTAATGGTACGTATTTGTTCCAAATATATCCTGACCAAACTTATCTCGTATCATTATACCAACCGTCATATTTGGTACATCTTTTTTAGAAGCAATAAGTACTCTTATAGTAGTATTTTCACCCGAGCTGATTACATTTGAATTTGAATTTTCACCTTTTACACTCACTTTTGTAATCTCTACATCAAAAGTACCAAATGAGCTTTTATTGTTACTTTTTATACTCATTTTTTCATCTGTATCATTAAGTTTTGAGATAAGAAAATTGTAAGTGTTTATAACATCTTCTGGCATCCCTTCATTTACAACTTTCCCATGATTTAATAATATAACTCTGTCACAAAGAAGTTTTAAAGAGTTGAGATCATGAGAAACATAAATAATACTCATATTTTGCTCTTTTCTCTGCCTCAGTGCTCTTGTGCACTTTGCAGCAAAGTGTGCATCCCCAACAGATAGTGCTTCGTCTACTATAAGAGTGCGAGGTTCTGAAAAAATGGCAATAGAAAAAGCCAATCTCATACTCATCCCAGATGAGTATGACTTCATAGGTTCATAAATATAATCACCTAACTCAGTAAAAGCGATTATATCTTCTATTCTTGAGTCTATCTCTTTATTGGACATCCCTATTAAAGTACCATTTAAATATATATTTTCATGTCCTGTCAATTCTTGATTAAACCCCGTACCAAGTTCTAATAAAGCAGTAATTCTACCATGCCTTAATACTTCACCTGATGTTTGATTTATCACTCCAGCTATAATTTTTAATATTGTGGATTTTCCAGCACCATTGACACCTATAATACCTAGTGTCTCTCCCTCAAATAAGTCAAATGTTATATCTAAATTTGATATAAATTCTTTATGATAATTCTTTTTTAAAAAAACTTCTTTTAATCTATCTATATTTGACTTATATACTTTATATATTTTTGTTACATTTTTAACTTCTAAAATTTTTCGCATGTTTATTAAAAATTCCTACTTTTTGAAATCAATTCTATTGCACTCTGAGTCCAGTTTTTCCATGTAAAATCATGTATTGGTTTAATATTTTGGGACTTAACTATATTAAATAAACTATCCCTAGATGATAAATCAAAATAGCTTATATGGTCTGCACCAATTTCTCTGTGAATTTGTATATCTGAAGCTATTACTGGTAGTTTATAAAACTGACTTTCAATAATAGGCATTCCAAAGCCTTCTGCATACGAAGCAAAAATCAATGCCTTTGAATGTTCATAGGCATATTCTAACTCAGTATCATCTACATTTGTTAATAAAAAAAGATTCTTATTATATCTTTCATGTGACTTTATTCTTTTTATTAATAATTCAGAATCCCACCCAATTTTACCAATAATTACATATGTAGCATCGATATCAGCTTTCCATAAAAGCTCAAATGTATCTAAAATATATTTATGATTTTTTCTTGGTTCAATAGTTGAAACTGTTAGATAAACATTTTCGTCTTTAAATATTAGTTCAAGTGTTTTTGATATATTTTTCACATTCGTTCTTTCAAAAGTATTCACTCCTAAATAAAAACAATCAAACTTATTGTAATGAATAGATCCATCAACATTTTTTCTTATGTAGCTATATACCTCATTCTTCACCGTCTTTGATATTGCCATGTATCCATCAATATATTGTGTTGCTTTCTTATACCAATCATGAAGAAAAAGATTTAAATCTATTGTGCAAAACTCTGGATGTGTCAGAGGTATAATATCATAAACTACAGCTATAATCTTTATATGATTTTGTTTTAATTTTAATAACTGCTCATAATCATTATGTAACCAAATTGCGTCCATAATTATAAGAGTATCAGCAGCATAAAGAATAACTTCATCCTCTTGTTTCATTGATTTTGAAAATAAAATTTTATCTGTCAATGTACTCAAATATATATTTAATACTGGTGAATATAATATTTCTTTTTTTTTTGGTAAAATCATTGATAATATCAATCGCACCTTAATATACATTCGTTTTAGTATCTTTTTGATTATGTTTTTATTTGTATTAATTTTTGGGAAAGTGTCAAATCTAAAATATTTATTATTTTTAAATACTATTGGTATTATATCTTGACCTAATTCTTCTTTAACTTGAGTAATATTACTAACAATATTTTTAACAACTCTTTGTATCCCTGTGTTTAATCCTGAATTATATGTATGTGTGCAATCTAAGTATATTTTATTTGGCATTTAAACAATATCTTTAATTGTAGAAATCATTTTTTTGTATAAATATACCGCAATTATAAAAGAAGACGAAGTCATAGCAGCAATAATTATTAGTGATTCTAAAGATGGAGCTCTTGAATATACAAAAATATTTTGATAAATTTCTACAAAGTAAAAAAATGGATTGAATACCAAAATGAGTGGATATTTATTAGCTATCATTTCTTTCATATATATAATCGGTGACATCCAGAACCATAACTGTATTATTATAGGTATTGCCTCTTTTAAGTCCTTAAAAAAGACAGTAAATAGAGAAAAAATTACACCAATTGAAAATGCAAATATAACTTGCATTAACATTACAGGAAGCATCCATAAAAATGTCATACTAATAGAATGATCAACTAATAATAAAAAACCTAAAGATAATAATATAGATAATATAAATAATGAAGATTCAGTTATTAAAATACTTAATTGAAATACAAACATTGGTACATTAATCTTTTTAATCAGTCCAGCTTTCTCTTCAAATGAATTATTTAGTCTAATTATAATTGTACTGAATGTAGTCCACGCTAAAATCCCTGGTACCAAATAAATACTATAAGAATATGAATTATCTATAATACTAAGTTTCATTTTCATAAAGTCAGAAAATATCACTGTATAAATAAATATTGTAATAATCGGAGATAAAATATACCAAAGTTGCCCTAACCCTGTCCCTAAATACTTTTGCTTAAAATCTCTTTTTGCAAAATCAAAAGCTAAAATAATATTACGCTTCATTTAAAGTCTTTTAAAGTCATCTTCAACACGAATAATGTCATCTTCACCGAGATAATCACCAATTTGTGCTTCAATAACTACGACTGGAACTTTGCCATCGTTTGCAAGTCTATGGAGTTCACCCATTTTAATATAAGTGGATTCATTTGCTCTGAGTGTCAATGTTTGATCTTCAACTGTAACTGTAGCTGTACCACTAACTATAATCCAATGTTCATTTCTATGCATATGCTTTTGTAGCGATAGTCTCTTCCCTACTTGTACCTCTATACGTTTAATCTTGTACTTAGGTGTATCTTCAAGAATAGTATATGTACCCCATGGTCTATGCACCGTAAGATGGATGTTATGAAGTTCTGTATTTTCTCGTACTTGTGAAACAATTTTTTTTACTTTTTGAGAAGAACCTTTTTTAGAGACAAGTAGCGCATCACCCGTATCTACAATAATTAAATCTTCTATATCTACTGTAGCAATTTTTCTCTCACTTCCATAAATAAGGTTATTTTTACTGTCAATAGAGATATGATTCTCATTCATTGTATTGTTATTTTCATCTTTTGGAAGTTCTTCATAGAGAGCATCAAAACTACCCAAATCTGACCAGTCTATGCTTGCAGGTATAACTTTAACTTTAGAGGATTTTTCCATAACAGCATAATCTATAGAATCTTCTGGAATTTCCAACATATCTTCATGTTTAATTCTCAAAACATCATTTGTTGCAGCATTTTTGAATGCACCAAGAGAGGATTCATATATCTTTGGTGAATAGGTTTTAAGTTCTTCTAAAAAAACTCCTGCTTTAAAACAAAACATTCCACTGTTCCAATAATAATTTCCATCGTTAAGATATTTTGTAGCAGTTTTGAAATCTGGTTTTTCATGGAAAGCTTCTACATCTTCAGCATTTATACTATTGGCTTCTATGTAACCAAAGCCTGTTTCTGCAAAGGTTGGAGTTATACCAAATGTAACGAGATAATTTTCTTGTGCTAATTCTTTTGCTCTTTGTACAGCTTTTGCATATGCTACTTCATCCTTAATAAGATGGTCACTTGGAGTTACGAGAACTATTTCATCTTCTGCAAGACTGAGACACGCTAGAGCTATTGCTGGAGCAGTATTTCTACCAATAGGTTCTAATAAGTATTTGGATTTTTCTCTCTCTAACTCGTCAAGTTGATCTAAGGCTAAAAAATATTGTTCTGTATTTGAGACTACTAATTCAGATTCACATAGTTTAGAATTACGTTCTATCGTCAACTGAAATAAAGATTTATCTTCAAAAAGTTTTACAAATTGTTTTGGCATTAAAGTTCTACTTATAGGCCAAAGTCTTGTTCCATTACCACCACATAAAATTATATTTGTCATTTACCTTCCTAATTCATACTATTTTATCCAAATAGAGTTTATAAAATGGTAAACTTAAAAAAATACAATTAAAGAATACCTATGAAAAATATAGCAATTCTCTGCTCCGGCGGTGATGTATCTGGCATGAATCCAGCACTGAAACATTTTGTTGAATACTCTATTGAAAAAGAACTCACTCCACATTTTATCTATGATGGCTACGAAGGTTTAATTGATAACCATATCAAGAAAGTTGACTATTCTAATGTATCTGGAATTATTACCCGAGGTGGTACAAAAATCGGGAGTTCTAGAAGTAAACGATTTATGCAAGAGAAATATAGAACCATCGCAAAACACAATCTTGATGCTTTAGAAATTGATATGCTCATAGTCCTAGGTGGTGATGGATCATTCCGTGGACTTGATGTTTTTTACAAAGAACATGGTATAAAATTTTGTGGTGTACCTTCCACTATAGATAATGATATTCATGGAACTGATTATTGTTTAGGAGTAGACACTGCTCTTAATGTTATCAAAACCTCTATTGATGCAATCAGAGATACAGCCTCGTCGTTTAAACGTGCTTTTGTTATTGAAACAATGGGACGAGATTGTGGGTATTTGGCATTGGTTTCTCATTTAACGTCTGGTTCAGAACTTTGTCTTATCCCTGAGAAAAAATATAACTTAGATTCTTTTGAAAAAGACTTTAAGCAACAAATAAAAAATGGTAGAAGATATTTTATAGCCATCGTTTCAGAGGGAATAAAAGAAGAGTCTCAAGATATTGCTGAGTGGTTTGAAAAGAAAATTGGCATAGAAGCAAGAGTTTGTGTTTTAGGTCATGTGCAGCGTGGTGGAAATCCAAGTATATATGACAGACTTATGGCATATAAATTTATAACGCACGCTATTAATGCTCTCCTTTCCAATCGTAATGAATCTATTGTTTGCTATACAAAGCAAGGTTTTGTACTTAAAAATATTGATGAAGTGGTAAACACTTCATATACTTTAGATCCTTCACTTTTAGAATTTTTAGAGTAGAGTTACAAATATACAAGAATTTATTGACTATTTAACTTTCAAGTCTTTTAAAAATAAAATTATTTGTTCTTTTTCTTGCAATATTTATATTTTCAGAAATTATCTGGAGAATGATGTTTGAATTTTTAATCGCTTTTTTACAGATGAGAGACGCATTAATAAGATAATTTTATACATAACTCCACGTTAACAATATTTTCTCTCAACTTTATCAACTTTTTGACATATTTTTGACATATTTTTACCTAATTATGATAGCATAATGACATATAACACAAACAGGGGTTAGAATGAAAAAGAAAATAGTCTTATTAGTTGCAAGTTTAATGGCTGCATTTACAATGAGTGGTTGTACTATGGGGAAAATGGGTGTAGCATATATGGGTTTTCCATCTGAGGCGCAAGAGGCTTATGCAGATATGATGGCTCAGTTAGCTGAAACAGGTGACCCAGCTCAAGCTATGATGAAAGAATGGGAAATTACAGACCCAGAATTAACAGAAGAAGATGTTTTTGATGAGATGAAAGATCTTGCCGCTGAGTATAACATGAGATATGTTGGCGAAAAAGATATGTTTAGACTTCTAGAAGCTGAACAAGTAGCTTTTGAAAAAAGTGGAATACCGAGATCAGAACAAATTGTACATGCTAAAATTGGTGAATTCTGTTCATTAATTATCGCTAAAAAAATGTTTAATCATTCTCGTTTTTATGGTGGGTTTATGCCATGTCGTGTAGCTTTTGTTGAATATGGTGATGGTAGAAGATACTTAATTTCTATGGATATGACTCTCGCTTTATATGGTGGAACTGACAAAAAACCAATTAGCCCAGAACTTATGGAAGATATGCAAGCTGTTAAAAAAGCTATGGAAGAAATCCCAGCTATCGCTGCAGGGTATGATATAGAAGAAGACTAGTAAAACACTATTTTAATTCCCATCGTCTCTGATGGGAATTTATCAAAACAAAAAATAAACTAAATATCTCTCTCAATTACACGCTTGAAAGTATTGAAATAATTATCTTTTAACTCATCCATACTCATACTAATGTCATTTACTTTAATAGTATCTCCACCAGTAGTTCCGATTTTCTCAACTGTCATTGACTCTTCAAGCATTGCTTCAAAAGCTTCACAATTTTCAGGTTTAACTTCAATTATTGCACGAGCCATAGATTCAGCAAAGATATCTCTCTCATCTGTAACGCTCATCTCAACATCACAACCTAATCCCGAAGTAGCTACCATCTTAGCAAGGGCAATCGCTACACCACCAGAACTTGCATCTTTTGCACATTCAAGTAAATGTTTTTTATTACCTTCAATAACTAGTTCCCAGAGAGCTAACTCACTTTTGTAGTTAATCTCCGGTAGAGTTCCGGCAACAGTTCCACAAACCTCTTTCATGTAAAGTGAACCACCGAACTCTGACTTACTTTCCCCAACTAAGTATAGTGAGTTACCCTCACCTTGAAAGCTAGACATTAAAACATTGTTTTGGTCATCATTTACACCAACCGTCGCGATTGAAGGAGTCGGGAAAACTGACACACCATTTGTTTCATTATAAAGTGAAACATTTCCACCGATAACTGGAGTAGTTAACTCAGTACATGCTTCTTTAATACCTTCACAAGCTTGAGCAAATTGCCACATAACCTCAGGATTTTCAGGATTACCAAAATTTAAACAATCTGTAATTGCTAATGGTCTAGCTCCAGACATTGCTACATTACGCCCTGCTTCTATAGTTGCTGCTGCTCCACCACCTTTTGGGTCGATGTAACAAAAACGTACATTACAATCAGCTGACATTGCAAGCGCCTTACCATTCTCTTTTACACGAATTACAGAAGCGTCAAGCATACCACCATTTTTGATAGTGTTTGTTTGTACCATTGAGTCATACTGTGTATATATCCAAGCTTTATCTACAACTTCCATAGATTTGATAAGTATGTTAAACGCATCTTGATTTGAAACTTTATCAAAATCATCAATAGTAGTATCTTTAATCTCATCAAGGTATGCTGGTTTACTCATAGGACGGTTAAGTTCCGGTGCTTCTTCTGAAACTGGATCAACTGGAACCTCTCCACATTTTTCGCCTTCCCAAAACAATTCCATATTACCTGTGTCTGTTACCTCGCCAATAACAGCCGCATCTAAGTCCCATTTTTCGAAAATATCTATAATCGCTTGTTCTGAACCTTTTTTAGCACATAGAAGCATTCGTTCTTGAGATTCTGAAAGCATGAAATCGTAAGGAGTCATATTTTCTTCACGAGCAGGAACTTTATCTAGGTGCATTGTCATACCACTACCGGTACGTCCTGCCATTTCAAATGAAGAAGATGTAAGTCCAGCAGCACCCATATCTTGAATACCAACAACATGATCAGTTTTGAAAAGTTCCATACAAGCTTCAAGTAAAAGTTTTTCTGTAAAAGGATCGCCCACTTGAACAGTAGGACGAAGTGATTTAGATTCTTCTGTAAATGAATCAGAACTCATTACCGCTCCACCTAAACCATCACGACCAGTTTTTGCACCAACGTACATTACTGGATTACCAATACCCTCGGCACGACCTAAAAAGATCTCATCAGACTTTGCAATTCCAAGATTAAAAGCATTTACTAAAATATTTCCATTGTAGCAGTCATCAAAACTTACTTCACCACCAATAGTAGGTACACCCATACAGTTACCATAACCACCGATTCCTTCAACCACACCACGAACTAAATAACGTTGGTGTGCAGATACTTTATCATCGTTCATTACATTACCAAAACGAAGAGCATTAAGTGATGCTACAGGACGAGCACCCATAGTAAATACATCACGCATTATGCCACCAACACCAGTTGCAGCACCTTGGTAAGGTTCTATAAAACTTGGATGATTGTGTGATTCCATCTTAAATACAGCAGCATAGCCATCGCCAATATCGATAACACCAGCATTTTCACCAGGACCTTGGATAACCCAAGGAGCTTTTGTAGGAAAACCCTTTAAGTGTACTTTAGATGATTTATAAGAACAATGTTCACTCCACATAGCTGAGAAAACACCAAGTTCAACAAGATTTGGCTCACGCTTTAAAATCTCTTTGATGTGTTTGTAATCTTCTTGTGAAAGTTTATGGTTTGCTAGTTGTTCATCGATGTTTTCAAGTTGTTGGCTCAAGATAGAATCCTAAAAATTTAGTTTTTAAATGTGGATTATATCTAATCAGAGGTAAATAGAGTTTTAATGGAAAGAAAAATCCATTTTTGTTCGTATTTTTTTCTTAAGAGAGAAAATATTTTTGTACTCAATACCTAGTATTTCATACTCTTTTACACCATGAGGTAAGTTAACTTTGAATTCATCATCTATACCTTTACCCAACATCCCTTTTGCTATGGGCGAATGAACAGAAATAAGTCCAATATCAGGTTCACTTTCTAAAACCCCACATAAGGTATAGGTTTCTTCTTCGTCTGTATCAATATTATTAATCTTAACCGTACTTCCAAAACTCACTTTAGTATGTTTAAAAATAGACGGATCAATAATTTGTGATTTAGCTATCATGGCGTTAAGGTAAAAAAGTCTCTTATCCATGAAACGAAGCTTCTCTTTTGCAGCATGATAATCAGCATTTTCACTTCTATCGCCTTGGGCTGCTGCAACTAGCTTTTCTTCTGCAGTTTTTGGTTTTTCTACCTCAAGCAAGAACTTAAACTCTTCTACTAAAAGATCATAACCTTCTAGTGTCATCGGCTCTTTATTCATACTAAGAACCAAAAACTACTAACATAAGCTTCTTAGTGATGATCAAATCCAACTATATAATACGTCTCTTTATTTTCTAACTTTTTCACAGTCACTTTAAACTTTTCGCTAAAACGTTGTACTTTTTCATGTGCTTCACCTGCGAGCTCCGGACTGTTAGCTTCTATTTTAATTTTAAAACAATCCTCTGAGTTCGAAAGTGCTACGAAAGAACCATCTACTTTTAAATGGTCATGTAAATCCATTATATGTTTTTGTATTTTCTCATACCCTGAAGTGTTGTTTTCAACTTTCTCAAGTTGTTGTATTAAAGCATCATTTGGTGCATAATCTAATTGTATTAGCATCGCATCTCTAGTCATTGTTTTTTTCCTTTTTCATTGTTATAAAAAATAATATCACTTTTTTGTAAACATTCAGTAGTTGTTAATAAAGATGCACTATAATTGTAGATATAACTTAAAATTTTAATTAAGAGAGAGCACAATGACTGAAGAAATATTAAAGAAGATCAAGCAACTTCCACCACTTCCAGAATCTGCTATGCAAATAGAAGCAGTCTATCAAAATCCAGATTCTAGTTTTAACGATATGGTTAAAATCTTGGAAAAAGATCCACTCCTAACTGCTGATATTCTTAAGGCTGCTAATTCACCACTTTATGGTTTTTCTCGTGAGATAAATGCTATTTCTCAAGCTGTTGGTCTCTTTGGTATGGGAACTGTTCGTGGATTTGCTTTAGCTTCAATTGTGAAGAAAAGTTTTTCTCTTGACTTATCTCCTTATGGTATCAACAATGATATGTTCTCTGCATTATCTAAAAAACAACATGCGCTTGTAACTGCATGGTGTATTAGAAAAGAAAACAAACTTCTTGGTGTTCTTTCACCTGCAGCATTTCTTGTTGAAATTGGCAAAGTACTTATTGCACAGCAAATCATTACTGATGGAAAACAAGAAGAGTTCCGTAATGCTTTAGCTGAGCTTGGAGATGTTGAAGCTGCTGAAAGACAAGTTGTTGGTGTTGATACTCCTGAAGTATCTGCTACAATCTTTAAACAATGGAAATTTGAAGAAGGTTTAGTTGATGTACTGGGATCTTGTATGAATCCAGAAAAAGCTGACAACTCTGATGATGTGAGACCGGCTGCTATTTTAAATGCGGTACGTTTAGCTGTTCCTATTAATGGCGTTGTGACTGATGCAAGTATCGAAGCTGCAAAAGAAGTTATTGCAAAATTTGAACTTAACTTAGAAACATTCGAAACTGCTATAGAAAATATAAAATAACACGCTCTCTTGAAATCTCTCCTTATACGACTCACTCTTGGTCTGAGTGAGCAAGATACCACTCCTGATGAAAGAGTGCATATTCATAACTTCTTAAGTAAAAAATACCTTACCTTTAAAAATGATATTTATAAATTTAATTCTAAATACCGTGCTGGTACACTTGGTCTTATACAAAAAGGGACAGCCTACGTCAATGTAATTGGTGAACTCACACGTGATTTATTCATAGCTGAAGGAAATTTAGCGGATGCAAAAGAAGGCGACTTAGTCATCTCTCAAAGACTTCTAGGTAAACGTGGTGCCCCATCTGCAAAAATACTTGAAGTTGTTGGTCGAGCTATAAGTTATTCTATTGGCTACATCATCTTAAAAGATGGAAAAAAGTCACTCGTTGATTTAAAAACTGACTATCCTACTGGGGTTGAAATACTCCAAGAAGAATTAAATTCATATGAAGAAGGTGATGTTTTTAAAATTGACAACACAACATATAGTATTATGGAAAAACTTGGGAATATGTCTGATCCTAAGGTTGATGAAAAAATTGTTCTTGCTCAATTTAATAAGCATGATGAGTTTGAGCCAGAAGTTTTAGAAATTGCTTCTTCATTTGCACCTGTAGATGCCTCAAAACATCCAAAAAGAAAAGACCTAAGAACACTACCATTTTGTACTATTGACCCAGTGACTGCAAAAGATTACGATGATGCAATTTACTGGGATAACGAAGAAACTACACTCTATGTAGCTATTGCTGACGTTAGTGAGTATGTAAAACCTTTTGGAGCTTTAGACAATGAAGCGATATATAGAAGTTTTTCTATATATCTTCCACATCGCTCTATCCCTATGCTTCCTCGCCAACTAAGTGAAACACTTTGTTCTCTTCAGCCGCATGTAGACAGACTCTCTTATGTATTTCAAATGAAATTAAACTTAGAATCTCTAGAAGTAGTTGAGTCAAATGTGTATGAAGCAATTATTCATTCAGACAGAAGATTTAATTACGAAGAGATCGATGCGTACTTTGAAGGTTCTCTTAGAGCTAAGAATGAAAAAGAAAAAGAGATATTTGAGTACATTACACAACTCAGAGAAGTAACAGACAAGCTCAAAAATAAAAGATTAAAAATTGGTTATGATTTTCGCTCAACTGAACTTGAAATGAAGATAGATGAAGATGCTAATCTCGCATCAACTTCATATGCCGAAGAAACTCCATCTCATGCACTTGTAGAAGACTGTATGCTTTTAGCAAACAAAGAAGCAGCACGCCAATTTGAGCGTGGTATATTTAGAATTCATGAATCCCCATCACAAAATAAACTTCAAATTCTTTATCAAGAATTAGCTGGAATTGGGATGTTTATAGATATCAAGAACTCTATCAAAGAAACTATTACAGAGATTCAAAAACAAGCTAGCGATATGAATTTAGAATCAGAAGTAGATACTTTAATTATCCGTTCACAAATGCAAGCGAGATATGCACCACTAAACTCTGGGCATTTTGGTCTTGGTTTTGAAGAGTATACACACTTTACTTCACCAATTCGTAGATACTCAGATCTTATAGTTCACCGTTTGCTCAAAGCAATCAATAATAATGACACAGAAGAAGGTTCTTATGTCTTGCGGAATATCGAAGCCTTAAGTATGACTATAAGTGAAAAAGAGCGTGAATCAAGTACTATAGAGGTTCAGTACCAACAAAGAAAATTTGCACGTTGGGCAGAAAATAATTTAAATAAAGAATTTAAAGCAAGAATCACAGCAACCGACCCTGATGTAAAAGCAGAAATTCACGATGAAATTCAAGGTGCAAGACTTAATATCACTTCTCTAGGGGATATTGTTCTCTTTGAAGATGTTATAGTCACAATAGACAAGGTTGATATTGCAAGAGCTAAGATTTATGCGAGTGTCGTTTCAAAAATAGATAAAGATAGTTAGGCATGTATAAAAATGAGTTAGATAATGCTATAAAGAATAAAAAAGTTTCCAATAGTTTTGTCTTTTTTGGCGAGAGTACTTTTCTTATAGATATGTATACAAAAATGATGTCTAACATAGAAGATGCTTGTTTTTTATCTTTTTACCATGATGAGTATAACTTTAAATCTGCCAAAGATCATCTCTCTCAATCTTCACTCTTTGGAGATAGTAATGTACTTATCATTAAAAGTGAAAAAAAAGTTCCAAAAAAAGATTTAGATATATTCATAGAGTTGTGTGAAAAGAATCCAGATAATATTTTTATATACGCATACTATGGAAGTGACCATAAAACCTATAATAACAAAAAAACTTTTGGGAAATTTTCTACTATGTCTGTACGATTCTTTAATCCTAAAGACTATGAATCACAAAATATACTCCTGCAAGTTGCACAGGAAAAAGGTGTTAACATTGATAAGTACTCTGTTTCGCACCTACTAAATATTCATAATGGAGATATAGCTCTCTCATGTAATGAGATGGATAAATTTAGAGTATATGACAGAGAAATTACTACAAAAGATATAGAAAATTTAGTTTTTGGACTTGCAGAGATAAGCATAGATACACTCATAAAAACTTTACTTACAAAAAAAGACTTTAAAGAAGATGTACGAAATATTCTTGAACACGGTGAAGATGAAATTAGAATTATTACAGCTATTACTTCATACATAACCCAACTCTATTTGTTTAACATTTATATACGAGTAAATGGTGCTCCAAATGCACTTGAAATTCTAGGCTACCCTGCCCCAAAGTTTATAGTAGAAGAAAAATCGGCCTTATCTCTACGTTTCAAGCCAAATACTTACTACAAATTACAAGAACTACTACTTGATAGTGAATTAAAAATGAAAAGTTCTGGTGTAGATAAATATGCAATTTTATTGTCTACTTTAATTAGAGTTCAAAAATTAATCTAAGAATAAACTTCTCTTAGCCCTCATAAAGATTAATTAAGTCAATAAAGTCACTTAAATTACGTGAAAAAAACTTCATATATTTAAGGTCATCATTATCAAATCCACCATCTTTATTTAATAATTCTAAAACCCCAACTATCTCTTTGTTATTATTAAAAAGAGGTGCTGTAATAATATTATGAGTACGGTAGCCTGTCATCTCGTCAATATCTACTAAAAATACAGTATTTGAATACACATTATTTTCAATAATTGGTTCTTTTGTACTTAATGTCTTACCAACAATTCCCTTATCAGCAGGAATGACTATACGCTCAACACCATCTGCCAATGTTGTCCATAGTTCAGCGTTTTGAGGATTATATATAAACATAGAGCAACGATCTGCTCCAATTATATCTTTAGCATAACTAGAGATGAGTGGTAAGCCCTCTGGCAATGATTTCTTATATAGTATTTGATTACCAAATTCAACAAGCTTAGCCCGCTTATACGTATCATTCATGAAAGTCCTTCTTAAATATTTTCATTTATTATATACATTCGTCAATGAAAACGAGATTAAAAGATTTAACTTAAAGTAACACTGAGGTATAAAAGGAAATATATGTGGGTTAGAGATACATAACGTATCTCTAGTATATTGAAAAAAGCTTCTAGTTATTTAAAAATTATTCTGTATAAATCTGTATATACGTTACCGATTAATCCTAATCCGAAAAGTGCAAGAGCACCTGTTAATACTAATACTTCCATAATATTCTCCTAATTAGTTCTATCCCCTTGAATGGATTGATTATATAAGATAAATAATTAGATACTACTTATAACTTTAAATTAATTTAATTATAATATCTACTTAATATATGTCAAATTTTCTAAAATAATTTAATATGAATAAAGGAGTGTTCTAAAAATTAAAAGAGTGATGGAGTTTCAAGGCGCACGCTGAGGAAGGATACTGTAGTATCTGACGAAGTGAGCAACGCAGATCTAGGCTAAAAGCCTGACACAGCATTTCACTAAATGAAATGTCGTGCATTGCGTCGCTATTTTAATTTTAGTTTGTGTCCTGATTAACAATCTTAGATTTTCCAATCCATGGCATCATTTCACGAAGTTGATTACCAGTTTGAGTGATAAGTTTAACTTTGTCATTTGAACGCTCAGCATTCATACGAGGGTAACCTGATTGACCTTCTAGGATGAAGTCTTTTGCAAATCTACCATCTTGAATTTCAGTAAGAATATCTCTCATAGCTTGTTTAGACTCAGCATTAATAACACGTTTACCAGAAACATAATCACCATACTCAGCAGTGTTAGAGATAGAATATCTCATATCAGCGATACCACCCTCAAACATTAAGTCAACAATTAGTTTAAGTTCGTGTAAACACTCGAAGTATGCAAGTTCAGGAGCATAACCAGCTTCAGTTAATGTCTCAAATCCAGCTTGCACTAATGCAGTTGCACCACCACAAAGAACAGCTTGCTCTCCGAAAAGGTCAGTTTCTGTTTCATCTTTGAAAGTTGTTTCAATAATCGCAGTTCTACCACCACCAATTGCAGAAGCATAAGAAAGAGCTAACTCTTTAGTATTTCCTGAAGGGTTTTGACCAACAGCAATTAAATCTGGAATACCACCACCACGTACAAATTCAGAACGTACAGTATGTCCAGGAGCTTTTGGAGCAATCATAGTAACATTGATGTTAGCAGCAGGGTTAACACGACCATAATGAATGTTAAAACCATGACCAAAAGCAATAGTAGCACCATCTTTAAGGTTTGGAGCAATTTCTTCAGCATAGATTTCAGCTTGATTTTCATCTGGAAGAAGAATCATTACAACATCAGAACATGCAGTAGCTTCAGCAATAGTAAGAACTTCAAACTTTTTCGCTTCAGCTTTAGCCCATGAAGAACCATTTTTACGTAGTCCAACACATACATCAACACCAGAATCTCTTAAGTTTTCTGCGTGTGCGTGTCCTTGAGAACCAAAACCAATCATTGCAACTTTTTTGCTCTTGATTAGGTCTAAACTTGTGTCTTTGTCATAATAAACATTTAATGCCATCGTATTTCCTTGGTGTTTTAGCTTAAGTGTATACTTAAGTCTTTTAAAAATTTGTGGCATTATACTTAAATAAAGTAAAAAATTTTATAATGTCAGTAATAAAAGGGGAATTTAATGAAAGAATTTAATCTAATTAGTATCTATGAGTAAACAAAAAGTCTCAATCGAATATAAATACCGAGGTTCAGTAGAGCTTCCTGAGAATACAGATGCAAAAGATGTCTTCTTTCGTACAAAACAAGCCTATGCAAATCATGAAAAAATGAGCATTAATCTTATATTTTCAAACCATAAACTCTCAAAACTAAGAAGCTATCAAAAAGGTGGTTCTGAAAACGAACTTGAGAATTTAAATCTCTACATTGAACTCGGTGAAATACTTGGCTTTGATACCGGTGATGCAAAAAAGCTTAAAGGTTCCATTGAAATCACAAATGATACAGCACACTCAAACTTTAACATTACAAAAAGACTCAAACTCATTAACAAAAAGCAAAAGTCTAAGGCTGATAAAAACTATCTTTTCTGGGATATAGAAAACTTTTCAGGAATTGGTTCTATCTTTAGTCAAATAATTGAACCTTATGATATAGATGATGAAAATATATTTATGGCAGCTAACCCTGATTCACTTTATTTAAAACGTGCAGAGTGGGAAGCAAACCTCTATGACTATGGAAAAACACTTAATTCATTTAACTTTATAAAATGTGGGCATGGAAAAGATGTAGCAGATACTCTTTTACTCGATAACTTTAAACAATTAAATCTTCAAAATGCAAATGTTTTTATGCTGACTTTTGATAGAGACTTAAAAGAAAGATTTACTACTGCAACGCACAATAGTAATAATCTTTTCATTATGGCTAAATAATATTTAAATCCGTTAACAGTTCATTAATAAAAATCCAATTCTCTATTCATAATATTTATTTATAATTCTTTTAACTAGAAAAATTTAATCTAGTTAAAATAAGGGGTTTATGTGAGTAAATTATTAAATATAGCGTTAGGGTTTGTTGTTGGTATGGTAGTAGTAGGTGTTGCAGGTTGGAATATGATGCCAGGCATGATGCTAGAAGAGAGATTGAGCCCTTATTCAATGGAAAAAACAGTTTCTACAATAAAAGAAAATGCTCTAGCCGAGGGCTGGGTAGTTCCTAGTATTAAACCACTGCATAAATCTGTTAAAAAACATGGGGGTGGTGATGTACTTCCAGTAATGTTAGTAAACTTATGCCAAGCTCACCATGCAGCTAAAATGTTAGGTGATGATACTGCAAGAGTCGTATCTGTATTTATGCCTTGTACAATTTCAGTCTACAAGAAAGCTGATGGAAAAGTATATATCAGTAGTATGAATGCTGCTTTACTTGGAAAGATGTTTGGAGGTATTGTTTCTGTAGTTATGGGAGAAGTATCTGTAGATCAACAAAAATTTATAGCATTTGCTAAATAGCCAATAAATCAACAAACGATAGCGAAGAAAACAACTACTTTTTTAAGTAGTTGTTTTCTTTAGCTCTTTTATTTCAGCTCTCATCGCTCTCATCTCTTCTAAAATTAAATCTATTTTATCATGCTCTTCGTGCATTTCATCTACCATATCTTTGTTATTAATCTTCTCCATTTCACCAATAATAACCGCAACAAAAAGGTTAAAAAATACAAAAGCTGCGATAACTACAAAACTTACAAAATATATCCATGACCATGGATGTATTTCCATTCCCTCATACATTACATCAGTCCAATCCTCAAAAGTAAGAATTCTAAACAGAGTCAGCATAGAGATTAAGAAATCTTTCCATAAGCCACTTGCAGCATCTTCAAATAAGAAGTTTCCTACAATTGCATACATGTAAAATACAATAAACATTAAAATAACAATATCTACAATAGACGGTATAGCACCAATAAGCATATCAATAATTTTTTTAAGTTCTGGCCTTGAAGTAAGAAGACGAAGTACTCTAAATATTCTAAATATTCTTGCAATTGGAGCGATAGCAGTGTTATCAAGTGGGATAATAGTAATTACAACAATAACAAAATCAAAAACATTCCAACCTGACTTGAAAAAATCCATCGTCTTTTCTTGGGCATAAAGTTTAATCATAATCTCTACTAGAAAATATACTGTTACCATATAGTCAAGCGCAGTAAGCATCATTGCATAATGACTCTCTACTTCACCAATTGTTTTAAAACCTAAAACTGAAGCATAAAATATAATTACCCCTGTTGTAAGATTTGAGAACCATTTTGCTTCTCTTACATCAACAAGTCTTTCTTTAAATGTCACCTAAGCGTCCTTAAATATCTTTGTAAAATAATCATAGCGGAGATAGAATCTATACGTCCATCTCGAATATGTTTGATTTCACCTTTTATTAAAGCTTCAGCTTCTTTAGAACTCCCAGCCTCATCTTGGTATATTACTACACCATCAAAATCAACAAGATTCATAAAATGAGCTATACGTCTTCGCATCTCATCTTCACTACTACCACCAAGAGGAATACCAATAACTATTGTATTAATTTCCCACTCTTTTACGGCCTTTTTAACTTCATCTGAGGCTTGGTTTCTATTTTTACGGATAATTGCTTTAAGTGGAGTTACTAAGTCTTTATGCGCTGAATATGCGAGCCCTATTCTTTTTAATCCTAAATCAATTGCTAAATATTTTATCATCTATTTTCCTAAACAAAAAGAGCCGAACATTTTATCTAACATCTCATCGTTCTCAAATGGTCGTGTTATGCTTGCCATCTCTTTTACTGCTTCACCCAAATGGAATGAAAATATTTCTAATTCTTGATCTTGAAGAGGAATAAAAGATTCTTCAATGTTTGTTAATGTATTTTCTACAGCAAAGATTTGTCTTTGAGATATAAGCATCATTTCATCAGATGTATTTGTTGTATCCATGATATTTTCTAATACCTTTATAAGAGAATCAACATTATCTTTAGAGTTTATTTCTAAATCAAAACTCATATTTTCAATTTTGAACTTTGATTCTAAATCAATCTTATTTTTTATATAAATAACTTTTTTATTTTGTGTAGTAGTATTAATGAGAGAGATAATTTGATTATCTTCACTATCTGATACCCTTGAACTATCAAATAAAGCTATCACAATATCACTTTGCTCAATTGCTTCAAGACTTCTTTCTATCCCAATTTTCTCTATTTCATCATTTGCATCACGAATTCCAGCAGTATCTACAATACGAATCAAATGTGTCCCAATTTTTACTTGCTCTTCTATCGTATCTCTTGTAGTTCCAGCAATCTCACTTACAATAGCACGATTATAATTTAAGAGTCTATTTAATAAGGAGCTTTTCCCGACATTCGGTTTTCCTACGATAGCTACTTTAAAACCTTGCATTAAACCTTCTCTTGCTTTAGAAGCTAAAAGTGTTGAGTGAAGCGAAGCTTTAAGTTCCTCAAGTTTTTCTTTAATCTGCTGAACTAAATCTTCGGGTAAATCTTCTTCGGCATAATCTATACTCACCTCAGAATAAGCAAGTATATGAATAATTTCATCACGAATATTTTCTATATATTCTTTAAGCGACCCTTTCATTTGAGCAGCTAAGATTTTTGCAGCATCTTCACTTTTTGCTTCAATAAGTTGTGCGATAGCTTCTGCTTCACTTAAATCAATTCGTCCATTAAAAAATGCACGCTTAGAAAATTCACCAGCAGTAGCAAGTCTAGCACCATACTCTACAGTAGCCTTTAGAATTGACTGAGCAACAATAAAACCACCATGACATTGAATCTCAACTACATCTTCCCCAGAGAAAGAATGAGGTCCTTTGAAGTAGATAACAATAGCTTCATCTATAAGTATATTTTCTTTGTTGTAGATATTTGTTAACGTGGCGTGACGAGCGGTAAAGTTAGCTTTAGTAGAGAGTTTCTTAGCAATAGAGAGAGCCTTATCGCCACTAAGGCGTATAATAGCGATAGAACCTATGCCATTAGCCGTAGCAATGGCTGATATAGTATGATCATCCATTACTAATTTGAGTGGTAATCATTTATGATAATATATTTAAGCCCATCACGAGTAGAACGGATTACAATATATTTATCAGGGTATTTGTCACGAAGTTCATTCAGAGCAATTTGGACGAGAACACCATCAAGTATTTTAGTTTGTGCTCGTCCATCTCTATTAATATTTTCACAAACACCTACAAGATATTTTGAAATCGATTCTTCTTGATTTTTCAAAAATTCTGCGATTTCGAGACGTAATTGCACTTGGTATTTTGTATTTAACCAATTAAACATCATATAAGAAAGAGCTTTATATCTATATCCTTCTTTACCAATTAATAATGCTGCATCTTCACCTTTAAATTCTACAAGAAGTGTGTTTTCATCATAAGCACGTACATCAATACTTTGGATTTTAAAACATGTAAAGTCAAACAGTTCATTTATCTCTTTTGATACTGTCTTTGCAATCTCAGAAATATTTTTACACTCTTCACAATCTTCATCACCTTCATCATAGTCTGCTAAATAACTTGATACATCGTACTCATCTTCATCATCTTGCATACTTACAAATGAAGCTGGCATAAATGTGTCGTTAAGCATTGTATGAGATTCTTTTTTCTCTTCTTGTATTTTACTTTTTTGTTTTTTTGGACGTCTTTTTTGTTCTTCTTTCTTTGAATCTTCTTTAAGTTTCTGGTTTAACGCTTCGCGTTTATTCACTTTTGAAACTTTATTAGATTCATTAGAATTTGTTGAATTTACTCGTTTATCTTCTTTCGGAGCTTTATTAGATTCATTAGAACTTATTGTATTTACTCGTTTGTCTACTTTAGGAGTTTTATTAGATTCATTAGAAGTATTCACATTCACTTGTTTTGGTTTTAATGCTTCACGTTTATCTACTTTTGGAGTTTTATTAGATTTATTGTTACTTGTTGGATTTACTCGTTTATCTAGATTTGAAGTTTTACTTGATTCACTCTGACTTTCTAAATTCACTTCCCTAACAGCTACTATAATAGCTGATTTTTTAAAGAGTCCTAAAATACCTTTACTAGGAGCTTGGACAACTTCGATTTTCAATTCAGTTACAGAACACTTTAGTTGTAAAGCAGCATCTTTATATGCTGCTTCGAGTGTAACTGCCTCGATTTTAATCATCTTTTTTCTCCGATATTTTCTTATCAGATTTATCAGATTTCTTTGCGCGAGCAAGTGCTTCTTCAGCCTCATTTGCATTTTTAAATTGTGCATTTACAATGAACTGCTGACCTATTGAGAACAGGTTGTTTACAAACCAGTAAAGTACTAGACCTGATGGGAATGTTATAAAGAAAAATGTAAAAATAACTGGTAAAAATTTAAATACTTTTTCTTGCATTGGATCAGTAAAATTACTCGGAGTAAGCTTTTGCTGATAATACATTGATGCACCCATTAATAATGGAAGTATATAAAAATTATCCATACGAGATAAATCATCAATCCAGAATATCCACTCAGCACCTTGAAGTTCCACTGCATTTAAAAGTACACGATAAATTGCAAAGAAAACAGGAATCTGCATTAACATTGGTAAACAACCACCTAAAGGATTTGCATTATGTTTTTTATACATATCCATAACAGCTTTATTCATACGCTGTGGATCACCCTTATGTTTTGCTTGTAATTCTTTAATCTGAGGTGAAATCTTCTTAATTTTTTGCATAGACATCATACCCTTGAATGTCAAAGGGTAAAGAATAATTCTAACACTAAAAGTTAATGCAACAATAGACCAACCCCAGTTTCCAAAGATATCATGTAACCACATCAAAAATTGAAACAATGGCTTAGAAGCAAATGTAAACCAACCATACTCAATTGCATTTGTAAGTACTGGATTAATATTATCAAGTACTTTATACTCTTTTTGACCTACATAACCATTAAAACTCATAGTTTGTAATGCATCAAAATACACTACGGGATTGTCATCTCTATCACGTTCTATAATTATATTTGTATCTTTAGCAAAACCGTACATAATTGTTGCTGAGTACTGATCAAATGCAGAGATTAGTTCAACACCTGAGAACACTTGTCTCCCCTCAGCATCTCCATCTTCTATAATTGTTACAATTTCGTCATCTGTATACACCATAGCACCAGATATAGTCATCATTTGTTCTGTGATTTCTGGTCTTTGACCTAAATAAATAAAATATCTTTTATCCTCTGAAAGTGAAACAACTGCATCGTAATGACCATCTGCATAAAATGTTAGTTCTTTTGTAACTGTTAGTGTTGATAACTTTTGTGTTAAAGTAACTTTTTGAGGTTCACCAGCTAAAGCTATCTCTTTTACAGACGCAGTATATGCTACAGAAGAAGCTTGTTTATTTAGATCCGGCTCTGCAAATCTGATAAATAATGGTTTTGTTGCAAAAGCTGGAATAAGTTGGGAATGTTTTTCTTCTTTATCATTAAACTTATCTTGTAACAATACTTTTGAAGATATACGACCTAAAGTATCTAATTTTAAAATGAAATTTTCATTTGTAACGGTAACAATATCATTTGAAGCACCAACAGAAATTTCTTCTTCATTAGACACATCGTGACCAACTACTGCGTCAACTACCCTGTCTTGAAAACTTGTTTGCTCGCTATTTTGATTTACTCCTACTTTTTGGCTCGTTTGAGCATCTTCGAAGTCTACTTGTTCTGGTGGAAAAATTGCTGTATACGCTGCGAAAAATACTACTGATAATGCTACTGCTACAAGTAATCTTTGGTTTGGAGACATTTTATCTAACACGGTTAGCCTTTGTATGAAAAATTTTTTATAATATGAAAACGATTATTTTTATTTGGAACCAGCCAATATCTTATAGATTCCATTCCCAGCTTTGTGGGCTTGGGCGAGAGTTTATCTAGTAGTGGATACTCTATCCCACCATCGAACAATTGATTACATCGTAGTATTCTAGTCAAAGAGTGGTAAAAAGCACTTGAAAGTGAATTATTTTCAAAATTTATTCGTGCAAATTCACTACAAGATGGATAATACCTACATGAACCAAAACCAATCAGTGTAAAAAACTTCTGATAGAGCCATAAAAATTTCAATAAAACTGTACGTATTATTTCTATCATTCTTGATTTTCTTTAAATGCCTGAGAGCGAAATATGACTTTTTTGAAATCTTTTAGTAAATTGGGATGAGGAATATCTATAATTGATTGTTTTGCAACGAATATGTATGTACCATCTTTGATTGTTTGCGAATGTTCTAAAAAGAGAGCTCGAAGTCTTCTTTTAGCACGATTACGTTTTACAGCATTACCAATTTTTTTGGTAGCAGTAAATCCTACTTTGTGAATTCCATGTTGTGGGAGAAAAAAGAGGACAACGCTAGAGGAGTGTTGGTTTTTCCCTTTTTTATAAATATACTGAAACTGCTTATGCAGTTTTAGTGTATCAAATCCGCCTAAACTGACAATCTTTTACGACCTTTAGCTCTTCTACGGTTTAAAACTCTACGACCATTCTTAGTTGCCATTCTTGCACGAAAACCGTGAGTTCTTTTTCTAGGTGTATTATGGGGTTGGTATGTTCTTTTCATTTTACA
Organism: Sulfurimonas sp.; assembly: GCF_047622445.1. GTDB lineage: Bacteria > Campylobacterota > Campylobacteria > Campylobacterales > Sulfurimonadaceae > Sulfurimonas. The sequence goes on along the minus strand of NZ_JBLHOE010000019.1, from coordinate 2,864 downwards.
TATCCTTTTCTGTTGATTTAGTACGGATAAGAAACAAAGTCCCTTATCCTACGCTAACGCTGAGTTTCCTTCGACAGGATGCCCATGCACAGTTACCCGTGCTTTGAGAGGAATCCAACTAAATAAACAAATGTTTGCGTTTTAGATTCGGAATAATATAAGAAAATTGCTTAAAGTGTCATTAAGATACATTTACTTTTATCTCAGAAGCCTCAAAATCAAATTGAACTGTACTCCCTTCCACTACCTTACCTTCTAAAATTAAATCAGCTAACCTATCTTCTACTATCTCATACAAAGCGCGTTTAAGTGGTCTAGCACCATAGACAGGGTCGAATCCAGCTTCAGCTATATATTGTTTTGCTTCATCACTTAAAGTAAGTGTTATATCTCTTTGCTCCACTTTTTTAGCAATCTCTCTAAAAAAGATATCTACGATATCTACAATTTGCTCTTGACCAAGTGCATTAAAAATTACAATATCATCTAAACGATTTAAAAACTCTGGCTTAAAGGATTGTTTTAGTTCACCCATAACAAGTTTTTCTAATTCCTCAGAATTAGGATAATTGATGATTTTATCACTTGCTATATTTGATGTTAAAATAATAATAGTATTGGTAAAATCAACTGTAACACCTTTGTTATCAGTCAAGCGACCATCATCTAATACTTGAAGGAGTATGTTAAAAACATCTGGATGTGCTTTTTCAACTTCATCAAACAAAATCACACTGTATGGCTTGCGACGTACTGCTTCTGTAAGTTGTCCACCCTCTTCGTATCCAACATACCCAGGTGCTGCACCAACGAGACGCGATACAGAGTGTTTTTCCATATATTCACTCATATCTATTCGTATCATAGACTCTTCACTATCAAAAAGAAACTTTGCTAATGTTTTTGCAGTTTGTGTTTTACCTACACCAGTTGGTCCTAAAAATAAAAAACTTCCTATTGGTGAAGATGTATCGGATAGCCCTGCTTTATTTCTCTTTATAGCTCGAGATACTGCATGTGTTGCTTTACTTTGTCCAATTACATCTTTATTTAATTCTTCCTCAACATGTAAGATTTTATCTTTTTCACCTTGAAGCATTTTATTTACCGGTATATGCGTCCAACGAGATACAATACTTGCAATTTCTTCTTCACCTACACTGTTTTTAAGTAATGTTCCTGAGTTTTGTAACTTTTCCCAATTTTCATTTATACTTTTTTCTTCTTTTAAAAGTTTAGGTATTTCACCATATTCAATCTCAGCTGCACGATTAAAGTCTGATGAGGATTTAGCTTGTTCAGCCTCTCTTCTTTTTGCTGCTATATCGACTTTGATACTTGAAATTTTTTCAAAGACCTCTTTCTCAGTCGCGAATTGTGCTTCAAGATTTCTGATCTCTTCTTCAACATCAGCTAATTCTTTTAAAATTTCACTCAGTCTTTTCTCATTTGCTGGAGTTTTTTCCATTTTCAAAGCTTCTTGTTCTACATGAAGCTCAGAAGACCTTCTTTTTGCAAAACTTAAAACATTTGGTTCTGACTCTATCTGCATTTTAAGTTCTGCTGCCGCTTCATCAATCAAGTCAATAGCTTTATCTGGTAAAAATCTATCTGCAATATATCTATCTGAAAGACGAGCTGCCGCAACTAGTGCACTATCAGTTATAGTTACATTATGATGTGTTTCAAGTCTCCCTTTAATCCCACGAAGAATTTGTAGCGATTGATTCACGCTTGGTTCATCAAGGTTAATCGGCAAAAATCTTCTTTGTAAAGCAGTATCCTTTTCAAAATACTTTCTGTACTCTTTTAAGGTTGTGGCCCCAATAGTATGAAGTTCACCACGAGCAAGTGCTGGTTTTAAAATATTTGCCGCATCCATACTACCTTCAGATGCCCCTGCTCCTATAATCGTATGTATCTCATCAATAAAAAGTATGATTTGCCCGTTTTGTTTGACTTCATCTATAACTGACTTTAATCTATCTTCAAATTCGCCTCTATACTTTGCCCCTGCAATAAGCGATGACATATCAAGTGCAACAACTCTTTTATTTTTCAAAGATGTTGGTACTTTACCATCACTAATTCTTTGTGCTAGACCTTCAACTAATGCAGTTTTACCAACTCCCGGTTCACCTAAAAGCATAGGGTTGTTTTTCGTTTTACGGATTAAAATTTGCATCATTCTACTGATCTCTTCATCCCTACCAATAACAGGGGATAGTTTCCCTTCAGCAGCTTCAGTTGTCAAATCAATTCCGTATTTTGATAAAGACTCTAAAGTTTCATCTGAACTTTGAGAGTCAATCTTTGCTCCACCTCTCGACGCTTCTAAATTTTTTGCCAACTCTTTTACATCAATATATTTTTTTAATATACTGGCATAAGGCTCCTTATTTAAATTTGCCAATATATATGTATCTACTGCTAAATAAGTATCGCCATTATTTGTCATAAGTCCTGCTGCGTTTTCAAGAGAGCTAACAAAGTTTTTCGATAACTTTATATTCTCTTTTGATACAGAAGTTGACTTCGATAGACTATTGGATAGACTTTTTACATCTAATTCTATGGCAACCTTATCAATATTCATTTTATTAAACATTTGATTAAGTACGGAGTTTGAATTAGTTAAAAGTGCCCATAAAAAATGTATGAGTTCAACTTCTTGATTTTTATTGTGCAAAGCTAAAGATATGGAAGATTCAATCGCTTCGGTCATATTATGTGTTAGTTTTTCAAAAATATTATTCATTGTAAATCCTTTTAATTATACATTTATTATATCATATTGAGTCACTTAGTGTCAAGTTAACTTACTCTTTATTACTCATGGTAAACTTTTACCATCATAGAAAAGT